>DATKCB010000244.1:0-12420 GCA_035513495.1 Planctomycetaceae bacterium
TCGAATTGATCTCGAAATGGATCGATCTCGGCGCTCCGACACTGCGCTCCGAACCGGAATCCCTTCCGCGCGGACTCGTCATTACCGAAGACGACCGCAACTGGTGGTCGTTCCAGCCGGTCGTGCGTCCCGACGTTCCGATCGTCAAATCGCAAGAGCACGTGCGGACTCCCATCGATGCCTTCATCTTGCGGAAGCTGGAAACGCACGACTTAACACTCTCGCCGACCGCCGATCGGCGAACGCTGATTCGGCGGGCGTACTTCGACTTAGTCGGTCTTCCCCCCTCTCCCGAAGCGGTCGAAAAATTCGTCAACGATCAAAACGAGAACGCGTGGGAATCGCTGATCGACGAGTTGCTCGCCTCGTCCCATTTTGGAGAACGCTGGGGACGGCACTGGCTGGACGTCGCCGGATATGCCGATTCCGAAGGTGTCTCGAACAACGACCCCGAGCGTCCCTGGGCCTGGAAGTACCGCGATTATGTGATTCGATCGTTCAACGCCAACAAACCGTACGATCAGTTCATTCGCGAACAACTGGCCGGAGACGAACTGGTGGCGACTCCCTACAAAAACCTGTCGCCTGAAGACATTGAGAAACTGACCGCCACCGGTTATCTGCGGATGGCCCCCGATGGAACGATGTCCAACGAAGTCGAGAAAGGAGTTGCTCGCAACGATGTGATGGCCAACACGATTCAGATCGTGGGGAGTTCGCTGCTGGGAATGACCGTCCATTGCGCTCAGTGTCACGAACATCGCTACGATCCGATTCCACAGGCCGACTACTATCAACTCCGCGCCATCTTCGAACCGGCCCTCGATTGGAAGAACTGGAAAACTCCCGCGCAGCGTCAGATTTCTCTCTACACCGACGAGAACCGCCAGCAGGCCGCCGAACTCGAAGCGGAAGCGAAGCAGATTCTCGACGAACGGACCAAAAAACAAAACGAATTCATCGAAGCAACCTTTCAGAAAGAACTCGACAAGCTCCCCGAATCCGAACGGGAAGCCGCGGCCGCCGCCCGCAACGAGGATCCCAAAAAACGAACCGCCGAGCAGAAGGCGTTTTTGAAGAAGTATCCCAGCCTGAATGTCTCCGCGGGATCGCTCTACCTGTACGACAAGAAAGCGGCCGACGAACTCAAGAAAATGGCCGACGAAGCCGATGCGGTCCGGGCGAAAAAACCGCAGGAAGAATTCCTCCGCGTCCTGACCGAAACGCCGGGGCAGATATCGAAAACCTTTCTGTTCGCACGGGGAGATCACCAACAGCCGAAAGAAGAAGTCAAACCGGCCGATCTCTCGATCGTGCAACAGGTCAGCACGACCGTCGAAATCCCCGAGAACGATCCCGCGCTCCCCAGCACGGGGCGTCGTCTCGCGTTTGCGAAATCTCTGACCGATGGAAAACATCCGCTCAGCGCCCGCGTTGCGGTCAATCGCCTCTGGATGCACCTTCTCGGACGCGGCATCGTCGAGACACCCGGCGATTTCGGACGGCTGGGCATCCCGCCGACCCACCCCGAACTGCTCGACTGGCTGGCGGCCGACTTTGTGGACAGCGGCTGGAACACAAAACAGTCCATTAAATCGATCATGCTTTCCGAAACGTATCGGCAGGGATTAAACAACGATCCGCATTACTGGGAAGTCGATCCCGATAACAATCTGCTCGGCAGCGCGCGACTCAAGCGGGTCGAAGCCGAAGTCTTGCGAGACTCGATACTCGCTCTGACCGGCAAACTCAACGACAAGCAATTCGGACCAGCCGTCCCCGTCATGGCCGACCTCGTCGGACAGTGGGTCATCGGCCAGGAAAATCTGAATGCCGGACGACCGGGCGCCATCATCGACATGAAAGGCGAACAGTATCGCCGCAGCATCTACGTGCAGGTCCGCCGCAGTCGCCCATTGGCGGTGCTGGAAACCTTCGACAGTCCCCGCATGGATCCCAACTGCGACGCCCGCGACGTCACGACGGTTTCCACACAATCCCTGATGCTGATGAACGGTGAGTTTATTCGCGAGCAGTCCGATCATCTCGCAGCACGCGCTGCCGAGGAAGCGAACGATGAAACAGCCGCCCGAATCCGCCGCGCCTGGGAACTGGTTTATTCGCGACAACCGACCGATTCCGAACTTGCCGACGCCGAGCAGTTTCTGATCGAACAAACCGAGGACCTCAAATCACGAGTCAAAAAAGATGAAACCCCCCAGCAACTCGCCCTCGCAAGCCTGTGCCAGGTCCTGCTGGGGTCGAACGAGTTTTTGTATCTGGATTGACGGGAAGGAGTGTGAAAAGTATTCCCCGCTTTCCGCTTTCCACCTTTCACTCTTCAACCTTCTACTCTTGCACCCTCTCCAAGCACCCTATGCACACTCCCACCCCCCACAACTCCCACTCACGCCGTCACTTCCTCGCGTCCAGCGGATTCGGCCTCGGAGGAGTCCTGCTGTCCGAGCTGCTGAACGCTCCGCAGGCATCGGCTCAGTTTGAGCAGCCTCCTCTCGAACCGCTCGTGTTCGATACGCTGCCCAAGCAACCGCATCACGCGCCGCGCGCCAAGTCGTTGATTTCCCTCTGGATGCAGGGCGGACCGAGCCATCACGATCTGTTCGATCCCAAGCCGATCATGCAGCAGTACGACGGCAAGCCATTCCCCGGAGAGATCAAGTACGACAACGCCGCCCAGGCCAGTTCGAAGGTGTTCGCATCTCCCTGGAGATTCTCGAAGCACGGCGAATCAGGGATGGAACTCTCCGAGCTGATACCTCATACGGCAAGCATCGCCGACGACATCACGCTCATCCGCGGAACTCACACCGACGTCAACAATCATGGACAATCGATCCGCGCGCTCAACTCGGGCCGCACCCAGGAAGGCCGACCGACGGTTGGAAGTTGGCTCACGTATGGACTCGGTGCCGAAACCCGCGATCTCCCCGCCTATCTCGCTTTGATCGATCCGGGACAACTCCCGGTACTCGGCGTCGAAAACTGGTCGAACGGCTGGCTTCCCGCGCTGTTTCAAGGGACGGTCGTTCGTCCTCAAGAACCGCGCATTCTGAATCTCGATCCCGCCGCTCATCTGCAAGGGAGCCCGCAGGTCCGGTCGCTGGAACTGCTCAAACGCCTGAACGAACGGCATCTCGCGTCCCGCTCGCGTCAACTCGATCTGCAGGCCCGCATCGCCACCTACGAACTCGCTTCGCGGATGCAGATCGCCGCCCGCGAAGCCCTCGACATCTCCCAGGAGACCAAGGCAACCCAAGCCATGTACGGACTCGACAACCCCAAGACCAAGGAATACGGAACGCGATGCCTGATCGCCCGCCGTCTGGTCGAACGGGGCGTGCGAACCGTCCAGATTTTTACCCAGAACCAACTCTGGGACCATCACGGATCGATCATCACCGGTCTGCCCAACGCCTGCCAGAAGGTCGATCAACCTTCAGCAGCGCTCGTAAAAGATCTCAAGCAACGCGGTCTCCTCGACGAAACCGTCGTGCACTGGGGCGGAGAAATGGGTCGTCTCCCGGTCGTTCAGAACGACGCCGGACGCGCTAAAATCGGACGCGACCACAATACCTACGGTTTCAGCATGTGGGTCGCCGGCGGCGGATTCAAACAGGGCTACGTCCACGGAGAAACCGACGAGTTCGGTCACAAAGCGATCTCCGGAAAAGTCAGCCACAGCGACTACCACGCCACGCTATTGCACCTCTTCGGCCTCGACCACACCCACCTCACCTACCGCCGCAACAACAGCGACCAAACCCTGACCGACGGCCAGGACTGCCGCGTCGTCGAAGAACTGCTTGCCTGACGGGGGAAGAGTTGAAGGTAAAAGTTCCTGACGCTTCCACCTCGAACCCTTCCTTTGACATTTGACCTTCCCGATCTCACCCGCGGTCCGTGTTTTGTATTCCACTACCTCTCACTGACTTTGTTGCATAACGGAGCACTTTTCGACTCCTCTTGACAGAAACATCGGAGCGACCTACCTTTCGGCTCACTTCTCGTTTTCCCCAACTGATCCCACCCGCGTGCGAATGGAGTCGCGCCATGACCTATTTCGTGTCTCCCCAACCCGTTCCGTTGATTGATCTGGCCAAACAGTACGAACCGCTCTCCGAAGAAATCCTGGAGGCCGTTCGGCAGACGTTTGCGTCCCAGAAGTTCGTCCTCGGCGAGGAAGTCGATCTGCTCGAACTGGAAATTTCGCAGTTTTGCGACGCCCGGCATGCCATTGGTTGTGCCTCAGGAACCGATGCGCTCATTCTGGCCTTAATGGCGCTCGACATCGGTCCGGGAGACGAGGTGATCACAAGCCCGTTCACCTTTTTTGCAACGGCCAGTTCAATCTATCGCGTCGGTGCCACGCCGGTCTTCGTCGATATCAAGCCCGAAACCTTCAATTTGAATCCCGACCACGTGGAGGCCGCCATCTCGCCCCGCACGCGAGCCATCATGCCGGTTCATATCTTCGGACAATGTGCCGAGATGGATCCGCTCTGGCGAATCGCGGTTCGGCACGGACTGACGATCATCGAGGATGCCGCCCAGGCAATCGGGGCGAGTTACCGGGGCCGCAGTGCGGGAGTCCTGGGAACCATCGGATGCTTCAGTTTCTTTCCAACAAAAAATCTCGGTGGGGCCGGTGACGGCGGCATGATCACGACCGATGACTCCGAGCTGGCGGCCCGAATGCGCCGGCTGAGAGTTCACGGCGATGTCGGTGGTTACGACCACGTGGAAGTGGGGCTCAACAGCCGTCTCGACGCCTTGCAGGCCGCTGTCTTGCGAATCAAACTCCGCTCGCTGAACGAGTGGACCTCGGGCCGCCAGGCGAATGCCATGGGCTATCAGAATCTGTTTGCCGAGTTCGGCCTGGATCGATACATCAAACGTCCGGAAATCTTCCCCGACCGTCAGCACGTATTCAATCAATACACCGTCCGGATCGAACACGGTCAGCGCGATGCAATCGCTCAGTTCCTGCGATCTCGTCAGATCGGTTGCGGCGTGTACTATCCCAAGCCGCTGCATCTGCAAACCTGCTTCGAAACGCTGGGTTACCGGGAAGGCGATCTGCCGGAAGCGGAACGAGCCTGTCGCGAAGTTCTGTCGCTGCCGGTCTTCGCCGAAATGACCGAAAACCAGCAACGGCTCGTCGTTCAAACGCTCGCCGAGGCGGTTGCGGAATGCCTGCATGGATCGGGTGAAGAACTTCGCCGGGCCGCATAACAGGCCGATTCACACCATCGGCGCAGACAACAAAAAAGCCCGCCCGACCTGAGCGGCCGGACGGGCTGACGCGGGATGAGACAACATTCCTCCGCGCGATCAGGGCTGCGAATAGGTCGAACGCAGATCGATTGTCAACTCGACGGGTTCCTCCGTTTCAGAAACCACGATCGAAAGATCGAGGACTCCGTACTCTCCTTTCTCCAGCGCAGGGGAGAAAAGCGTTACAGAGAATTTCCGCGAGCCGAAAAACAACCGATTGCCCTCGAAATCCGCTGTCCGGTTGTGGACGGAGATTGTCCGAGTCCTTAGAATAAAGCGATCACACTTCCGCTCGCTGCACCTGCCCACAACTCGCGGGATACAGAGTGGACGGTTTTCCGGCCAATTTCGATTTGTCGGACACGAACCGGCTTCGGTCAATCGACCGGCTCTGACTGCTCCGATCCAATATGTTGTGGGATGATTCCATGCCGAAATCCAAAGATCTGTTCGACGATTCGACGATGAGCTTCGGGGACCACCTCGAAGCGCTGCGAATTCACCTCTTCAAGGCGCTGATCGGATTGATCGTCACCGTCACGATCACGCTGTTTTATTCCGATCGCATCATCGCGGTGATCCGCCACCCCCTCGACAAAGCGATGAAGGAGTACTATCACTCTCTCGGAGAAGAACTCTCGGCAGAAGGCGAGGCCCTCGAGAAGAAAGGCTTCGTCCAATCTCTGAAAGACTGGTGGGCCGGCAAAGAAGAGCAAGCAGCAGAGGAGATTCCGGTTGAGGACGGCCTTCCTCGAGATCAAATCATCATCGAAATCGCCCGAGACGATTTGCTGCGGGTCGTCAAAGTGATCGATCCCGACGCGAAGGTCAATCTCGATTCTCCTTCGACGAATCCCGGGGAAGCGGACGAAACTGCCGTCGCAGATGCTCGACTCAAGACAGTGAAACTCCCGATCAGATCAACCGCTTTCAAGGATTTTCATCAGGCCTTCGAGACCGTCACGAAACCGATCACGCTGAACGTCCAGGAACCTTTCATGATTTATCTGAAGGTCGCGCTGGTTGGCGGACTGATCCTGGCATTTCCCTGGATCGCCTATCAGCTCTGGCTGTTTGTCGCGGCAGGTCTGTACATTCACGAAAAACGGTACGTCTACGTCTTTCTGCCGATCAGTCTGGGGCTGTTTTCGACGGGTGCGGTCTTCTGTTACTTCGGAGTGTTCCCGTTCGTGCTCGATTTTCTGCTGGAATTCAACCGTTGGCTCGGCGTCACGCCGCAGATCAGGCTCTCCGAATGGATCAGCTTCGCGCTGGTATTACCCCTCATGTTCGGCCTGAGTTTTCAGCTTCCGCTGGTCATGTATTTCCTCGATCGGATGGATCTCGTCAGCGCTCAGACCTTTCAGGACAAACGGCGTCTGGCAATTTTGATCATTGCGACGCTTTCGATGTTCCTCACACCGGCCGACCCGATGAGCATGATCATGATGATGGTCCCGCTGGTCATTCTGTACGAACTTGGCATTTTCTTCTGCAAGATCAACCCGGTGAAAAATCCCTACGAGCTGGAAACTCCCTGAGACGCGACCTTTCACAACGAGTATCGACGAATGACCGACTTGCAGAATCCCAAATGGATGTACCTGAAGGGTGCGCTGTTTCTGCTGATTCTGATTTCATCGACGTTACTGATTCTGCTCGAACATCCCGATCTCAAGCTCGCGATTCTGCTCGGCCTCGCGATCTGGTCCGCCGCCCGGCTGTACTATTTCATGTTCTACGTGATTGAAAAATACATCGATCGCGAGTTCAAATTTTCGGGAATCGGATCGTTCATTCGCTATCTGTTTCGACGCTGACGATCCCTCAATTTCTGAGCCTCATTGCCGCAGGATTCAGCGAGAACCCTTCCATCACGCTGGTGTTGACGGAAATCATTTCGTCCACCCCCGCATCCAGAAGTTCGAAACGGCAAATATCTGCCTCGAAAACGTCCTCGTAGGAGACGAGCTGGGGGGCGATCGCATGCTGAAAATCGATCGGCAACAGTTCGAAGAACAGAACTCCCAGCGCGATCAGCAGCAGCGGTTTGAATAAATAAAATTCTTCCTTCGTCCGGGATCCGGGTTCCTCACGCAGTCTGGAAAGAATCATGAGATTCCTTTCGCGAAATCAAAGCCGTTGTTTCTCCTGGATTGGTTCCGAGCGCGCGAGACAAAACGGGCAGGTGATCCTGTGGTTGATCAGGGGATCGTGCTTTGTCACCAGGGGGGTTAAACTTGATGAAATCGGTAAAAGCAAGGCGCGTGCCAGAGCGAGTTCGCTCTCGTAAGTTTCATCAATTGCTTGATCGATGCTTCTCGTGCTTGCCTGATTCGAAGGCAATTCACTCGTTTCATTCGAAATACGAGTTGCAAAAAATGCCTGCCCGGAAGGCAGACAATCCCGTGACTGCCGAAATTCATTTTTGCTGGACCTCCATCCCTGAAAGCGATGCCATCCTCGGATGCAGCTTTCGCCACACAATTCAGCACGAATGCGACGACTCGAGGATCGATTTGCGGCACGCCGTATTCCGCCTCGATTTCTGAAAAAGTTTGATCGTTTTCACCGTTTTCGTGCAAAAATGCCCGGTTGGTGAAGTCATCTCTATGGAACTTCGACCCGACGAGTGATGCATGCCGATTTCCGCCGAACAATTGACCGCACTGATCGACCGACATGCGGTTCCGTTGCGGATCTGGGCGGGGCGTCGCTGTTCCGCTGCGGAAGACATCGTGCAGGAAGCGTTTTGTCGGCTGGCGGTTCTGAAACAACAGCCCGACAATCCGGCCGCCTGGTTGTATCGCGTGGTCCGTAATCTGGCCGAAAGCGATCGACTTTCAAGCGAGAGACGAATCGCCCGGGAAGCAGAAGTCGCGCCAACGGAACAATTTCAGTCCGATCCTGAAGAGAACATTCAGAAAGACGAAGCGGTCAAAGCGGTCTGGAAACTGGAGGAAAGTCTTCGCGAAGTCATCACGGCCCGCATCTGGGGCGGCTTGACCTTCGAGGAGATCGGCCTGCTGTGCGACATCTCGACCGCGACTGCCTCCCGGCGATATCGGGACGCGCTCGAACAATTACGAATCAAACTGGAGTCACCATGTCCGACGAACAATTCCTGAACGATCCCGAACTTCAGCATCTGGCGCGTCTCCTGGGAGGACTCCCCCTGCGTCCGAGCGACACCGAGCGATCGAAGATTCTGCTCGCGTGCGGGCGCGCCGAAGGACGCGCGGAAGCGCAACGAACGATTCGAAACCTGCGTGCCGGGATGCTGGTTTTCGCTGGTGTGTCGGCCTGT
Organism: Planctomycetaceae bacterium; assembly: GCA_035513495.1. Taxonomy (GTDB): domain Bacteria; phylum Planctomycetota; class Planctomycetia; order Planctomycetales; family Planctomycetaceae; genus DATKCB01. The sequence continues at coordinate 8,603 of DATKCB010000244.1, forward strand.
CTGCTCGTTCTGGTGCTGAACCGCCCGTTCGCACCCGTCTCCAATAACGTTCCCGAAACACGTCAATTTACGGAGAACGAGCACTCAGGTTCGGCTCCCGATACTCCCAACAATGAGATACCGATTTTCGATCGCGAACGAATCAAAACGTTCGGGGTGATGACTCCCCGTTCGGAATGGGATCGGGAACCTCAATACAAGGTCCAGAATCCATCTCCCGAGACGATCGAACTCGTAAACCAGCGCCCGATTTTGACCACTCGTTCGCAAGCAGTACTCGAGGAACTTCTGAACTAACCGATTTATCACACACATCATCGAATGAGGAGAAAATATGCGCCCGCTCATCCCAAGTCTGCTGATGTTCCTGTTAGTTGGCGGTTGGCCGCAACTCACCGTCCGGGGAGAGGAAGAAACCAAACCGATCGAATTAACGCTCACCCCGCGGGCGATCGAACAGCCGCTGCTCAAGCATCGCCTGTTACCGGCGGAATTTGAACTGAAAGATGGAAACGCGGCGACACTGATACTAAGAATGCCGTGGGATCAGCGAACGTATATGGAAAAAGTCTTTGGAACGTTCGACGACGATCTCGAACTCGCGATCGACGATCCGAAAATCCTCGAAAACGGTACGCAAGGATTCGACGGCTTTTACCGCCAACTTCGGCGAGCTGCCTATAAACGAACCGCCGACTGGGATTATCCCATCGATGAAGAACCGACGGCATATATTCTGCTTCCGGATGCTCAGGGAGCCCGGGAATTTATTGGCAAAGAACTCTCCGTCTGGATTCGCTACCACATCGCGAAGGGAGAACTTGACAAAGCGCGAGAAGGAATTCTGGTCGGTCTGGCCGTCAGCCGGCATTATGCGCGCACTCCGTTCATCATTATCCAATTCGTGAGTCAGGCCATCGACGTCATAATGCTCGACCGCGTCCTCGAACTGGTCGCCCAGCCAGACTGCCCGAACCTGTACTGGTCATTGACCACGCTGCCCCGGCCGCTGCTTTCTAGTCAGCCCTCAATCGAGTTTGAAGAACGGTTTCTGGAATCGACGCTACCGTACATGAATCAACTCGATGAGGAGGGAGATTCCGATAAGCGGCCCCAATTCAATCTCGATCGACTCGACATCGATCGAAGCCCGGGCGAATGGGAGAGCATGTCACTTGCGATCATCAGGCTTTATCTGGAAATGGACAATCTGGAAATGGGGAGAGAAGGTTCGACGAATCTCAAAGGCGCGGAAATCATTGCAGGATGGGCCAAACGAGCGAGAGCGGAATTGCCGAACGAATTCATTGATGTTATGCGAGTCAATATGATGTCCGATGCCGAAGCCGGTCTCCGCTGGTTTTTGATGCGTCATCGCGAATTGTCTCAGGAGATCACCGCTTTCATGGCTCTGGAGCCCAAGCATGCACTCCATAAGCTGCGCATCCTGCAGACAAAAATCAAATCCTTCCGTGAGAAAGCGGGCATGGATTCTTTGTTCAATCTGGAGAATCCTCTCAACTTGTATCTGGCCGTGCGCAGAACCGATCGCCGAATCGCGATGCTGCGAATCATCGAAGGAATCCGGCATTACGCCGCAACGCACGACGGCCAGCTTCCTCAACTGTTGATCGATCTCAAGGATACCCCCGCACCCGACGATCCGATGCTCGATCAACCGTTCGAATATTCGGTCGAAGGGGAGTCCGCACTGCTCATCGCCCCGGACGTCCAGATGATCGACTCCAAATTGCGCGGCGTTCGTTATCGGATACGGATCCGAAAATCCGACGACTGACGAATCAGGCTGCTTGTGGAGACGTCCTCCGCTTCGCGTTATACTCCATGACAGGTCACTCAATGAACTGTCAGGGGGATTATTCTCATGCGACGACTCAGCGCTCTGCTCGTTCTGTTCTGTTTTCCCGTACTCGGCCCTGCCGCCGAACAACCCAATTTCGTCGTCATCCTGTGCGACGATCTCGGTTACGGGGACCTCGCCTGTTTCGGGCATCCGCACATCGAGACGCCAAACCTCGACAAACTCGCGTCGCAGGGAGTCAAGCTGACCGATTGTTATTCGGCGGCGCCCGTCTGTTCGTCGTCGCGGGCGGGGCTGTTGTGCGGAAAGACTCCCAATCGTCTCGGCGTCTACGACTGGATTCCCGCCGGGCACGTCGTCCATTTGCGGAAACAGGACACCACGATTGCAACATTCCTCAAAAACGCCGGGTACGAGACCGCGCACGTCGGCAAGTGGCACTGCAACGGCAAGTTCAATTCCCCCGAGCAACCGCAGCCGGGCGATCACGGTTTCAACCACTGGTTCTCGACCCAGAACAACGCCGCTCCCCGCCACGAGAACCCGAATAATTTTGTCCGGAACGGAGAGAAAGTCGGTCCGCTCGAAGGGTTTGCGTGCCAGCTCGTCGCCGACGAGGGGATCGACTGGCTGAAGCACAAACGGGACAAAACCAAGCCGTTCTTTCTCTTCACCTGTTTCCACGAACCTCACGAGCCGGTGGAATCGCCCGCCGATCTCGTCGCGAAGTATGAACCGGTCGCGAAAACTCGGGACGAGGCCCAATACTTCGCCAACGTCGAAAACATCGATCTCGCCGTCGGAAAGCTGATGACCGCGCTCGACGAACAGAAACTCGCCGAGAACACGCTCGTCTTCTTCACCTCCGACAACGGTCCCGAAACGCTCGACCGCTACAGGGGAGCGAATCGCTCATACGGATCTCCGGGAAAAATGCGGGCCATGAAGCTGCACATCTACGAGGGAGGAATCCGCGTTCCCGGAATCGCCCGCTGGCCGGGGAAAATCGAAGCGGGAACCGTCAGCGACATTCCCGTCGCCGGATTCGATCTGCTGCCGACGTTCAGCGAACTGGCGGAAGTTGCGATTCCCGAGACTCTCGATCCCGACGGAACGAGCCTCGTCCCGCTGCTCAAGGACCAGAAACTCGTGCGGTCGAGGCCGATGTTCTGGCACTATTACCGTTCGCTCTCGGTTCCGTGTGCGGCTCTGCGGGACGGTGACTGGAAGATCGTCGCCCGCTGGGACGCTCCCCACATCTACACCGCCAGACACCCCCAGGGAAACAACGTGACGGCGTGGACGCAAGCGCAGATCAAAACCGCGAAGCTGGTCGAGTTCGAGTTGTACAACCTGAGAACGGACCCTTCAGAATCGAACGACCTCGCCTCGTCGCAACCGGAAATCTTGTCGAAGCTCCGTTCGGCGATCGTGACCCGCTACGCGCAGATGCAGCAGGAAAGCCCCGAATGGGAGTTTCCGTCAGCACCTCCGACACTCAAATGAGCCTCAAGTTGCCCGAGCAGACACGCATTTGCGGGTCCAGAGGAAACTCGAAGACTGGAACCCCCTGCAGTGGACGGGATATACTTGGGTCGAGAGACATCGTCCGGAAATTGACTCGCGTCGTCAGCGATCCCTGCACTTGAGGTAACCGCTCATGAGCCAACCAGACTCATTCGGCCGGGAGTGGAAACCCCCTTCCTCGGCAACCGCTTCCCCCTGGTTGCTCGGTTTGCTGTCGGTGCTGGTCGCGCTCCTGCTCGCCAGGAATTTCAGTTCTTCCGGCAAGACCGCTTCCGGCCCGATCCAGATTCCCGAGCCGGTGGCGCGAGGCGATCTCGACGGAAACGAGCTTCGAACCGTGAACCTGTTCAAAGAGAACCGGGACTCGGTCGTCTACATTCAGGCCACCACGTATTCGGTCGAGGCGCGGCTCGGTTTTCAGTTGCACCTCGAAGAGGTCCCCCGAAATCTGGGAACCGGTTTTATCTGG
>DATKCB010000245.1:0-3105 GCA_035513495.1 Planctomycetaceae bacterium
GCCAGCGATCGCTCAGGGAATTCGATCTGAACGCGCGGATGTTCAAATATCCGTGCAGCTACCTGGTCTATACAAACTCGTTCCGTCAGCTTCCCGACGAGATGCGGACGTTCGTGTGGGAGCGCCTGGGAGCGATTCTGACGGGCCGGGTCTCCGATGAGAAGTACGCTCATCTGGATCCACCGACTCGCACAGCCATCGTGCAAATCCTGAAAGAAACGTACTCCGATCTCCCTCCCGGCTGGCCGAACGATTCCGCGAATCTCACAGTCTCGCAGGACTGAACTTTCCGGTCGGCGAACAAGAATCTTTCCCGCGTGCTACGCCCGCCTCACTCGACCTGTTAGCATGAGCGATCGTTGACCATTTGTGCCTTGATTGAACATCGTTCTCCATGCGTGTTTTTGACGGTTCTCACCCACTCGACGAATGCCGCCGCTGTGTCGTCGCGATCGGAAATTTCGACGGCGTGCATCGCGGACATCAGTCGATGCTGGCCCGTTTGAACGAACACGCGCACGCGCAAAAAACCCGTTCGGCCGTGCTGACCTTCGAACCTCATCCCGTCACGCTGCTCCGGCCCAAACAGGTTCCGCCCCAGCTCAGCACACTGACGCGAAAACTGGAACTGTTCGAGCGGTACGGAGTCGAGTGCGCGATCGTGTATCCCACCGATGTCGCGTTGCTGGAGCAGTCGCCTCGACAGTTCTTCGAAACAATCGTGCAGCAGAAGCTGGAAGCTGTCGGGCTGGTCGAGGGTCCGAACTTCTATTTCGGAAAGAATCGCGCGGGAAACGTCGAGCAGCTTGCCGAATTCTGTCAGCAGGCGGGACTGTTTCTGGATGTCGTCGAACCCACCCGCATCGGAGGGGAAATGATTTCTTCCAGCCGCATTCGCCAACTGATTCAGGAAGGGAATCTCCGCTCAGCGTGCGAGCTGCTGGGTCATCCCTACCAGTTGGAAGGGACGGTCGGTCGCGGCGAACAGCGGGGTGCGGGACTCGGCTTCCCGACAGCCAATCTGAGCGACATCGAAACGTTGATCCCTGCCGAAGGCGTCTACGCCGGATTCGCCGAGCACGATCGGTCCGTGTATCCCGCAGGGATACTTGTGGGGAACAATCCGACTTTTCGCGACGAGAATCAAAAGGTGGAAGTGCATCTAATCGGATTCGAGGGTGATCTGTACGGCAAGCGATTGCAGGTGGATTTTCTGGAACGGATCCGGGACGTGTGCAAGTTTGATTCTGCTGAAGCGCTCAGGCAGCAACTGAGCCGCGATGTGATGCAGGTGAAATCGCTGGTTTCCGAAAAGTCCCGGAGATAAGATAAAACCGTCATGCCCGATTGGAATTCCCTCAAACAGATCATCGACCGGCATCAGAGTTTTGTGTTGTCGAGTCACGTCCGGCCCGATGCCGATGCGCTCGGTTCCGAACTCGCGTTTCGGGAGTTGCTGCTGAGTCTGGGGAAACAGGTTTTGATCGCGAATCCCTCGTTCGCTCCGTCGACTCTCGAATTTCTCGATCCCGACGGAGCCATCAAGGTGCTGGGACAGGGAGTGACCGAAGCGGAAGTGCTGGCGTGCGACGTTCACATCGTCCTCGATACGAGCGCCTGGTCTCAGTTGCAGTCGGTCGGCGAACTGCTCAAAAAATCAACCGCCGAAAAAATTGTGATCGACCATCACGTCAGCTCGGACGACCTCGGTGCGATTGAGTTCAAAGACACACAGGCCGAAGCGACCGGATCGATGGTGCTTCGGTTTGCCAAAGCCGCCGGAATTCCTGTCTCCACGAAAGCCGCCTTCTATCTGTTCGGTGCCATCGCGACCGACACGGGCTGGTTTCGATTCCCTTCCGTCAGTTCGCAAACGTATCGCGAAATTGCGGAACTGATCGATCTGGGAGTTGTACCGCACGAAGTTTATCTTCAGTTATACGAACGGTGCCGGCTGTCGAGGCATCATCTCGCAGGCCGCATCCTCGAACGGATCCAACTGGAGGCGGAAGGACAACTCGCCTACACCTGGGTTTCACTCAAAGATTTCGACGAAACCGGGGCGCATCCTGTCGATACCGAAGATTTGGTCAACGAATGTTTGAGGATCGATGGAACTCGTATTGCGTTCATCGCAGTAGAACAGAAAAATAAACAGATCAAATTCAGTTTCCGGGCGCGGCTCGGAAACGATGTTTCGGTCATCGCCGGGCAGTTCGGCGGCGGCGGACACAAACTGGCTGCGGGGGCGTCCCTCTCCGGTCCGTTGGAACCCGTCCTCGAAAAGGTTCGCGTCACAGTGGTTGACTTATTAAAATCGAAAACTCCCGCCTGAAACCCTCCCACCTGCTTACTCCCCACTTGTTTTCGCTGAAACGAGCGATTTAAAACGCTTTGTGTGAGTCCGTTTCGCTGGCCGAGACGGTTCTGGCCGGTATCATATTCCGATCGTCCGAAAACCCCGACAGGAACAAAACGATGACGGGCAATTCTCCTCTCACTCCCGCCAAGCAGACGTCTCCCGAAAGCTCTGACAATCGTCGCGGCTTCATCAAGTTTCTTTCCGTTGTGATCGGCGGAGCCATCACGGCGGTTCCCGCTGTTCTGGGGACGATTTTCTTTCTCGACCCGATCCTCCGTAAGCGGAACGTTGCGGCGGGTGAGGGAAGCGAAGGCTCTCCGGGAGAAGGGTTCACCAGGGTCGGGACTCTGGAAAGTTTACCCGACAACGGCCACCCGGTCTTCCAGCAGATCAAGATGGACGTCGTCGATGCCTGGAACATCTACAAAGATCAACCGGTCGGCTCGGTCTACGTTCGCAGAGATGAAGCGGGGAACGTCACATGCTTCAACACCGAGTGCCCGCACCTCGGTTGCACCGTCGACTACAACGAGTCCAAGAATGCATACATCTGCCCCTGCCACGACAGTTCTTTCAAGATCACGGGTGAGAAAACGAACGATATTCCCCCGCGGCCTATGGATGCCCTCGAAGTGAAAGTCACCGAGGAGGGGGACGTCTGGGTGAAATTCGAATCGTTCAAAGTCGGCGTCCCCGAGGATCAGAAGCGTTGAAGCATTGGCCGTAATCCGGCCGAGTGACGA
>DATKCB010000246.1:0-6873 GCA_035513495.1 Planctomycetaceae bacterium
ATCGGTTTTTCGTCCGCGCAGGTAGGCGGTCACACAACCCGCGTGCGGAGAGATCACTCCTCCCGTAAACAGCCGCCCGGTCTGCATCAACTGATGACCCGAGTCGTGGACGGCAGCACCCGTGTGATAGCAACTTCGCACATAGGAGATTTTGTCCCCCAGCTCGGCGTGCCGCGGAAAGATTTCGCTGATCTCGACGCCGGGTGCCTTCGTCGCGATCGGTTTGAACGGTCCGCGAATTTCGGCGGGCGCGTCGGGCTTCATGTCGAAGCAGTCCATCTGGCTGGGAGCGCCGAGATTGAAGATCATGATGACCGAGCGGTCGTCGTCTTTTTTGCCGGCGTTCGCCTCGGCGGCCTCGAGCCGTTTCAGATCGACCAGCGACATTCCGGCGGCTCCCAAGGCCCCGACTTGCAGGAAATCCCGTCGCTTGATGCCGTCGCAGGTGTGAGCGCTTCCTCGACCGATGAGATTGAGCATGGTAATCCTCGAAGTTCGCGGAATGACTGAATTCGGAGAATCTGAGTATCCTCCATACTATCCTGCAAACAAGCGAGACTCAAGAACCGTTACTGATGCACAATGTACGACGGGGACTCCTGCCCGTCGATCGACTCGCCCCGACGGCCAGGAGTGACCGTCGTACAAGAGAAATTCGAGGATAAACCTGAACGCAGCGCGCAAAAAAAACTCGCAACCGAATCGGTGAGGATTCCTTGCGAGCAGGTGATGTTGCGGTGGAAGCGGGATCAGCCAACGGACGGATCGTTGATTTCCGTCTTTTGTTGCTTTTCCAGTTCCATTTCTTTTTGGATCGCTTCGTAGACTTCCTGACGATGAACAGCCACGTCCTTGGGCGCTTCGATTCCAAGTCGCACTTTGTCGCCTCGGATGTCGATCACCATCAAAGTGATATTATCTCCGATGACGATCTTTTCGTCCTTCTTACGGCTGAGTACAAGCATGGCCAATCCCTGCTATGCAAAAGGAAAGAGTTGGGTTTCAAACGATGACTAACTCTAATCGATTCACAGGGAAATGAGAGAAACCCGACGACGAAATCGGGGGATTCCCCCAACCGCGAGCGACAAAGTATCGGATAAGCCTGCTGGCGCGATTTTTGCGCCTCAAACAGCGCGGGTTGTAACGATTGTGGCGCGTGCCGGTTCGACTCGCTTTCGGGATTTTTTCGAGATTCGAACGTCCGGAACTTGTAGAATCGATTTGCAATCGTCCCGCTCCTCAAACCGGATGGGGTTTTCTCATGCATTCCGAGCGCCTCAAAGCATCATCGCTGCTCTGCTGTCTGTTGTTGTCTTCCGCGCTGCTGTCAGCCGCCGAGCGCCCGAACGTCCTGTTCCTGCTGACCGACGATCAGCGCCCCGATACGATCCACGCGCTCGGCAACAACATCATCCAGACACCGAACCTCGACAAACTCGTCCGGCGGGGAACCAGTTTCTCCCGCGCGGTCTGCTCGAACCCGATCTGCACGCCGAGCCGGGCGGAGATTCTCTCCGGCTGCGACAGTTTCACCAACGGAGTCGGCGACTTCGGCGGAAAACTCAATCCGGAACTCATTCTCTGGCCGCAAGCCATGCAGAAAGCCGGTTATCACACCGGATACGTCGGCAAGTGGCACAACGACGGACGCCCCATCGATCGCGGATTCGAAAGCACGCCCGGTCTGTTTTCCGGCGGAGGCGGGAAATGGTACGAACCGCAAACCGACTGGAAAGGAATGACCGTCACAGGCTATCGCGGCTGGATCTTTCAAAACGGAGACGGCACAGAAAAATATCCCGAGCGGGGAGTCGGACTGACGCCCGATATCAGCGAGAAGTTCGCGGATGCCGCGATCGGATTCATCGAAACGAAGCGCGACAAGCCGTTTTTCTTGCAGGTCAACTTCACGGCGCCGCACGATCCCTTGTTCTTCCCTCCCGGATTCGAGCACACCTACGCGCGCGAAGACATTCCGCTGCCGGTCAACTACTATCCGCAGCATCCGTTCGATCACGGTAACTTCGACGGACGCGACGAAGTCCTGCTGCCGTTTCCCCGCAGCCCCGAGATCGTGAAGAAAACACTCGCCGTTTATTACGCAGTCATTTCGCACATGGACCGCGAAATCGGACGCATTCTCGACACACTCGAACGGACCGGCCAGGCGGACAATACGATCGTGATTTTCAGCAGCGATCACGGACTGGGCGTCGGCAGTCACGGAATCCGCGGCAAGCAGAACATGTACGAACACACGATCAACGTCCCGCTGATCGTCGCCGGTCCGGGCCTTCGACGGGATCAGCGAACACCGGCCCAGGTGTATCTCCGCGATCTCTTTCCAACCGTCTGCGACCTGTGCCAGATTCCGATCCCCGAAACCGTCACGGGGAGATCCTTCGCACCAGTTCTGCGCGGTGAAGCAGAGTCAATTCATCCTTTCGCAATCGGTTACTTCCGCGACAAACAACGCATGATCCGCACCGACCGCTGGAAACTGATCGAATACCCGCACTTGGGCCGGAAGCAACTGTTCGACTTGGAAAACGATCCTTATGAACTGCGCGATCTGTCGGGCGAGCAGGCGTGGAGCGAGGTACAGCAGGGGTTGCTGTCGGAGTTACGGGAGTGGCAGAGAACGGTGGGGGATCCGGTCGTTGGTCAGGGAGCTCGTGAGTAATCGGATTGAGTTTGCTAAGCAATTTCTTCGATTGTCAAAGCACCTCCATCGACCGCATCAAAGCTGACTCGACTTCCCCACAACATCGACATGCCCAGAAGTGGTTCCGATTCCGACTCAATCGCCAACACTTCTCCTTCGTTTCCGAACCATTTCACCACAATCAAGTAAGAATCCAGCTGAACGAGACTGCCGTCAGCGAGTTCCACAAGACGAGTTCCAAATAGTTTCGCTCCCAGGGAATTGAGAACATCAACGGGAAGGGTCAGGTTTCCGTTGAAGCCGGTATCGATCATTGCATCGATAAACAAGGAGTTATGCTGATCGTCGAGAACTTCAACCGGAACTACGATCGTACGGAATGCGGTGACGAGACCACTCTCCATCAGTTCTTCACCTTCGAAAACCCACCAAGGCGATACGCCGCCCGATGTCCGATGCGAAGTCCAAAGATGACAGCATCAGGACATCTCGCCAGAAGGCGTTTCGTGGCTATGATATCCTCGGGGTCGATTTCGTATTCACCAGTGAGAATATCCAACACCAAAAACTCACCTCGATGTTCGCTTTCGACTTTTGAACGAATCTGCTGATCGTAGATTGCCTGTCCGCGCTGCACGATTTCTTTGGCGGAATATTTGGGTTCGGACATGATGGAATTCCTGAAAGTTGATGGCATCACCCGATTGATGATGTATTCTAATGTATAGATTTCATGATGGGGTTGTCAACAGCCGAGGGTGGCACGACCAGTCCGTTCAGGACTGGTCGTGTTGCGAGAGCAACAAGATGACTCACCATCCGCTCCCGAAAGTGACCAGGCTCTCGCCTCCATAGAGACCTCCGCATCGTATCACCCCGCGCAACTCCGTCCGAGCGCATTTCTCCTGTGCGGCTCGCAACTTCCGCCGATCCTCCCCCGCTGTTGCGCAACAAACTCACCTTTGGTAGAGACCGCGAATCAAAGCGGAACTCCGAAAGCGGAAACGACGAGTGAATGTCAAATGTCAAAATCCGAATGGCAATGCGACGGGTTTAAAGTGGAAGGTGGAAGGTTCAAGGAGGTACCGTCCGAGGCTCATTTGCTGCTTCCTACATCCTCGCGGCCCCGCCGCGCAACGTGCGAATATGAAACAACCAAAATTCCAAAATATTTCCCGAACTACTTTAAAAACGTTCAAATCTCCCGGGTTTCGCCCGAAGTTGACAACTTGACAACTTGACATCCTCCAAAAAGGTCAAGTTCGAAACTTATTGGACTTACGTCGAAAAAACGACCCGAGGGGTGAAACAGGCGGAGGGGGGAATGTCAAATGTCAAAATCCCAATGTCAACGGAAATGGTTCAAGGTGGAAGGTTCAAAGTGGAACAGTTTCCCGACCGATTCATGAATACTCTGCGTCACTGCGTCTCCGCGCGAGAATACTTTCCGCAACCTCGACGTCTCGTCGGTTTCCAATCCTGCGGGGCGAACCCTGTGACCGCAGACCGCAAGTAATTCTCGCAGACTTGGAAATCCACGTCACGGCGATGCGCAACACGGAATGATGAAACAAGAAGCAATTCGAAAAGAATTTCCGAAATACTGGCCGGACACAAGATGTTGTGGTCCGCAAATTCTCAAACCACAAGATGTGCCAAGTTGAGAACTTGAGAACTTGAGGTCTTCCAAAAAGCTCAAGTTCTGAAACTCCGGGAGATCTTGAAAAAATGGGAGCCGAATAGTGAAACAAGCAGAGGCAATTTTGAAAGCGGAAAAGCCAAGGATTCTTTCCTCAAAATCCGAAGGGGCAATTCGATTCGAGCGAGAAACCCGGCGCGGGCGATTGCGTCGGATTCTCTCTCGCCGGTATAACTGAGAGATCGACCAGCGCGGTCTGAACCGATCGCAGTGGCATGATCTTCGCAGACAGTCAAAGCGAGCGTCCGAGTGTTCAAAACGATTCGTAAAAGTATAGAAAAAGGAGTGAAGTCCCTCGTGATCGGACATCACAAGCGTTCGGGGGAGGTCCTGTTCAGCGATACCACCCTCCGCGACGGAGAACAAATGCCCGGTGCGACGCTCGAGCCGCACGAAAAACTGCAGATCGCACTCGCGCTGCAAGACGCCGGGATCCACTCGATCGACGCCGGGTTTCCCGCTTCTTCCGAAGCCGATATCGAAGCGATTCAGATGATGGTCGGTAAAATCAAGGGGCCGGTTCTGACCGCGCTCTGCCGTACGCTCAAGGGAGACATCGACGCCGCCGATCGCGCGCTTGCGGGGCAAACGGCTCACAAACGGGGGGTGAGTCTGTTCTGTGGAACCAGTCCGCTGCATCGCCGCGACAAGCTGCAGAAAACCGAATCCGAAATTCTCAAGCTGATCGTCGAGACGGTGGGCTACGCCGGCGAAAAGTTTCCGATCGTCGCGTTCAGTCCCGAGGACGCCAGCCGAACCGAAATCGAGTATCTCTGCCAATGCTACAAGGAAGCGATCGATGCGGGGGCAACAACGGTCGGTTTTCCGGATACCGTCGGGATTCTGACTCCTCAAAAAGCCCGCGACTTCATTCGCCAGATTCAGGACAATGTTCCCAACATCGGCAAGGCACTGCTCGCCGTTCACTTTCACAACGATCTCGGACTCGCTGTCGCGAACACTCTCGCGTGCATCGAAGAAGGAGCGAACGTCGTGCAGTGTACCGTGAATGGAATCGGCGAACGCTCGGGAAACGCGTCGCTCGAAGAGGTCGTCATGGCGCTGACGCTGCACCAGGACCAGTATCAGCGCTCCCACAAGGTCGACACGACCAAGCTCGCTCCGCTCTGCCGGATGGTCGCCGCATTGACGGGGATCGCGCTGTCTCCGCAAAAACCGATCGCGGGAGCGAATATTTTCGCGACCGAGGCAGGCATCCATCAGGATGGATTATTGAAGAACCCGGATACCTATCTGCCGTTCCGTCCCGAGATCGTCGGCGATTCCGGAATTCGACTGGTCCTCGGCCGCCACTCGGGAAAACGGGCGGTCGCAAGCCGACTGCAGGAACTGGGCTATGCAGCGACCGACGACGAAGTCGGAAAAGTGCTGGAAGGAATCAAGCAACTCCCCAAAGGGAAGGTCGTGGGAGACGATGTGCTGCGGGAGTTTCTAAGCTGAAGAGTTCATCACCCGTTGAAATCGCCCCAGCGGGTCCAGGCGTAGGTCCATTCCATCCACATTCGCATCACGCTCCACAGACTCCGCATTTTCGCGAGGTGTTCTTTTTGCAAAGCAGGAGCGCCTTCGGGGGTCCCCTGCGCCGCGGAGTTCAAACCCCAGCGGTCGCCCAGTTCCTTGCAGATCGCATCGGCGGCGAGCGGACCGTCTTCCTCGGCGGTGAGTTTGTTCTGCCAGGCGGCCGAGAACAGATCGAACAGTTGCGAACGGTAGGGATCCATTTCGAGCGGACGGACTTTTTCCTCCGCATCGACGATCAGGGCTTCGATCTGATTGAGAATTTCATGGACGAAAGGACGCTGGGACGACGCACTCATGGGAATCCTGCAACAAAGCACTCAAATTCGGACAGACCACAGCATAGCGAGTTTTTCGAGAATGTCAGCCAAGGGGGGAGTTTCGCGATCGGCGAGGATCAGTGCGTGGGAGCATCGGATTTCAGTTGTTTTTCTCGCTGACATTGGTTCTAGTGAAGGGAACACAACCTCCCTCCGACGGCCTGATGCCGTTCCCTCCCTCAATCGTCTACCCCAGTTTCGAGGAATCCCATGAAACTCCGTCTCCCGTTTCTCTGTACGATCTGTCTGGTTTGTTTTACCGCGACAACATTCGCCGCCGATCTGACCTGGCCGCAGTGGCGCGGTCCCGATCGGACCGACGTCTCGCAGGAGAAGGGACTGCTCCAGGAGTGGCCCGAAGCGGGACCGAAACTGCTCTGGACCTTCGAAGACGCCGGGATCGGTTACTCGAGCTTCGCCGTCGTCGGCGAGCGACTTTATACAATGGGTTCTCGTGACAAGACGGAACAAGTCATCTGCCTGAATGCGTCCTCGGGACAGGAAATCTGGGCGGCAGACATAGGTGAAGAACTTGAAGATGGTCGAGGCGGCGGACCGCGGGGTACTCCGGCAGTCGATGGAGACCGCATCTACGCAATGGGAGGACAGGGAACTCTGGTTTGTGTCGATGCGACGAACGGAAAAGT
>DATKCB010000247.1:0-3425 GCA_035513495.1 Planctomycetaceae bacterium
CGTTGGAAAGAGTAAAATGAGGGGCGGAAGTTCCGAGTTCGAGCATGGTGGAGGCGGTTTTAACCATGAGATGGTTCCTTTTCTGCGGGGTTTTGGGAATTCCTCGAATTGTCTGTCACCTTGACTTACCGTATTCGCTCAATTTCGCTAACGCAAGCATTCGAAAGTGTCTCATTGCTTCAAATCGGCCCCGTTCGCCTCGGATTTTGCGATTCCGGGGGAAAATCACTTATGAAATACCGGGAATCTGTTATAATTGTGTCGGGATCGCAAGGAGCGTCTTTGCGAGTCTGTCTGATGAGTCATGAGTGTTTTGGGAGCGATAGGACTATGTCGATTACGCTGAGCGAGAAAGCGGCTGGCGAAATCAAGCGAGTGATGGCCGACCAGGGAATGTCTGAATCCATGTGTCTGCGCGTCGGTGTCGCCGGCGGCGGTTGCAGCGGGTTTCAGTATGCCTTGGGCTTCGATGAAAAATGCGATGAGACCAAAGATCTCGTGATCGAGCAGCACGGAATCAAAGTTCTCGTGGACAAAAAGAGCGATCTGTTCCTCGACGGAACGACGGTCGATTTCTACGAAGGACTCGAAAAACGGGGCTTCACCTTCGAAAACCCGAACGCGGTCAAAAGCTGCGGGTGCGGAAGCAGTTTTTCTGCGTAGACGAGCGAGATTTCTCCCCGACTCTTCGAATTTGCCGCACCTCAAGGGTGCGGCTTTTTTTGTGAATGAAAACATTGCTGACGATCCTCAAATATCTCTGGGCATCGCCCACCACTTGCGTGGGCCTGTTGCTCGTGCCTCCCACACTAATGACGAGAGGCCGTCTGCAATTTGTTTCTGGTGTGCTCGAACTGCATGGAGGAATTGTTCGCTGGATTCTGGAAAGACTGGTTCCGTTGCCGGGTGGAGCTTCCGCCATGACGCTGGGACACGTCGTCATTGGACGCAACCTCGAATGCCTGGAGCGCACCCGCAACCACGAACGAGTCCACGTCCGCCAGGTCGAACGCTGGGGCTTGTTCTTCATCCCCGCGTATCTGGGTTGCAGCTTGTGGCTTCGGCTGCGCGGCAAAAACTGTTATCTGGATAATCCTTTCGAGAAAGAGGCTTACGCGGCGGAGTTTGAGTGAGAAATCAGTTGGATGAATGGAAGGACAATCGCCGCTCGATGTCCAACTTGTATTACGTGAGCCATTCTGTCCGGGTATTTTGTTCGTGAGGCACCGATCGCTTCACTGAGCGTGTTTCCCAGAAAGTATTCACCCGAGATGGGCTCGATCGCGACAAATTTGTGTATGTGTCCTACCTCGAGATCAGTTCGAAGGCGCTCCTCGTAAATTCGTCTGGCTTCACGTGCAACATAATCCGAATCCTGTTTCATCTCATTTACTCCTCTAGCAACCCGGCAATCTCCGTGAAGTCTTCTTTTAACGACCGATACAGTTTTCCATACAGTGGATACGCCTTTTCATACGTTTTGTGAGTTGCTTTATCTGGTTTTGTCTCGGTCACGACTTTGATCGTCGCCGTGCATGCTTCGACGACGTCCTTGTAAGCGCCCGTTCCCGCTGCCGCCAGAAGGGCGACTCCGTAGGCGGGGCCTTCTTCGGCGTTGATCGTGACGACCCGCTGGCCGTAAATGTCGGCCTGCATCTGTCGCCAGAATTCGCTTCGTGCTCCGCCCCCTGAAAGTCGGACCTCTTCGACGGGGATATCGAGTCCTTTAATGATCTCCAGCGAATCCCGCATCGCGTACGTCGCCCCTTCCATCACGGCCCGTGCGAGGTGATTCTTGCTGTGACGCAGACTCAATCCGATCCAGGCGGCCCGCGCGTGGGGATCGGCGTGCGGGGTTCGTTCTCCGGTCAGATAAGGGAGAAAGTACAGCCCTTCGCTTCCCGCCGGAGCGGTGGATGCCGATTGGGTGATCAATTCGTAGGGATCGATTCCTTCCTCCTTCGCGCGGCCGATCTCGGCCTGGCAGAGTTGATTGCGATACCATTGCAGAGATCCCCCCGCCGACAGCACGACTCCCATCACGTGCCATTTTCCCCGCACGGCATGACAGAACGTGTGCGCGCGGCCGCTCGGGTCGTACTGGATTTCGTCGCTGTGTGCGAACACGACGCCGCTCGTCCCCATCGTGGCCGAGACGACGCCCGACTTGACGATTCCGTTCCCGATCGCGCTGGCCGCCTGATCGCCGCCTCCGCCGACGACCGGGACACCTTCGTTCAAGCCGAGCAGTTGCGCGCTCTCGGAGGTCAGCGTGCCGGAGACGTCTTCCGACTCGTAAACCTTCGGCAAGAGATCGAGCGACAGGTCGAGCTTCGAGAGCAGTTTCTTCGACCAGTCCCGTTTCCTGACGTTGAGCAGGAGCGTTCCCGAGGCATCGCTCACTTCGGTTGCGAACTCTCCTGTCAGCCGGAACCGCACGTAGTCTTTGGGTAACAGGACCTGCACGGTCTTTTCGAAGTTCCGCGGTTCCTTGTTCCGCAACCACAGGATTTTCGGAGCCGTGAACCCGGTCAAGGCGGGATTCGCGACCATCTTGATCAGCTTTTTGCGTCCCCCCGCGAGCGATTCGATTTCTTCGCACTCGGCAGCCGTGCGCTGATCGTTCCAGAGCAGAGCCGGACGGATAACCTCGTGTTCCTTGTCGAGAAAGACCGACCCGTGCATCTGCCCCGATAAGCCGATCCCTTTCACGTCCTGTTTGGCGATTGAACCGGAGGCGAGAACTGACTGAACCGTTTTGATCGTCGCCTGCCACCAGTGTTCGGGGTTCTGTTCCGACCAGCCCGGCTTGGGAGATTCGAGCGGATATTCCTCGGTCGCCGTGGCGAGGATCGCTCCGTCTTCCGAGATGGCAATGGTTTTGGTTCCGCTGGTTCCGATATCGACGCCCAGATAAACACCCATGAATACAGCCTTTTCTTCACAAGGATCGAAGTTCGAAAGAGCCTCAGTGTAACAAGCCGCGTGGCGGAACACAGCAGGTTGCTGCGAGGGGGCGGTATTCAGGTTCCAGTGTGCAGTTTTCAGTCAGGTTGGTGTGAGCTAACGGGGGTTTCTCTCCCTTGGTCAGAGGGAGATTAAGAGGGGGTTCGAGCGCGGCTTCGACGCTGCCGGGCTTTCGCTCGACGGGCTGGAAGACCATCGTACGGTGCGAATCTTGTTGCGCGGACCGTATTGCGGACATCGCTGTTTTCCGGGAAATAGCAACATCTCCCCCTCCTTCTTGTTTGTTAACAAACGGTTAAGATTCCGAAGTTGATCAAAAACTATCCTATCAAGTTCTCATCTTCCTCAAGTTCTCAAGTTCGCAAAAACTCGGGTGATTTGATCGTTTGGGATTGAGTTGGAGTGAGTTTCGGAAATATTTCGAGTTGTTGCGTGTTTCACATTCCGATGTTGCGCGG
>DATKCB010000248.1:0-8995 GCA_035513495.1 Planctomycetaceae bacterium
TCACAAGCTGGGGATGAAGGATATCGCGCGGCGCGAGCTGGTGAATCTGGCCCATTTCTGTTCGATGGGTACGGTTCACGAGTGGGAATTCAACGAGTGGCATCACGGAGAGACCGGACGCCCGATGGGAAAAGCATATCAAGCCTGGACCGCCGCGAGCTTCATTCATGCCTGCCACAGCCTGCACCTCGACCCCGAACACATCGACGACCACCTTTGAGGGAAAACGTCCAATGTGAATTGTGCTGAAACCGATTATGCGGGGGTAATTACGTCAGTGAAAGTGTCATTTATCAGCGGATATGCTGGAGAACTTGGCTTGCAATCTGCTGCGATATCGCCATAATATTTTGTGTTGAAACTATTATTTGACTCGAAACATTGGTGAAATGCCAACACGACATCTCGAACACCAGATCATTCTTTCCCTGCGGCGCATCACGCGCGCCAGCGATCTTCATTCCCGGGACCTGATGCAACAAGCGGGACTGACGGCACCCCAATTGGCCGCGCTCCAGTCGATTGCCCGGTTACAACCAGTCGCTGTCGGAACTCTTGCGAAATCGATTCATTTGGGCCAGGCGACTCTCACCGGCATTCTGGCTCGGCTGGAGACGCGCGAACTCATTTCGCGGAGGCGTTGCGGAGTCGATCGCCGGACCGTCTACATCGAATTGACGGCAAAAGGCGCGATCACGCTCGACGAGTCGCCTTCGCTGCTCCAAGATCGCTTTCGCACCGAACTGCTCAAGCTGGACGAATGGGAACAGACCCAGATGCTGGCAACTCTGCAACGCATCGCCGCGATGATGGATGTCAAAGAACCCGATGACTCATCAGCGGCCATCGACCGAGCGGAATTTCCGGACCGCGATTTGCAGACCATGAATGCCGCTTCGATTACCGCTGAGACAAATTCGATTTCACGCGAGAATTCACGATGATCAGGTAATGGAACATTCACTCGAGATTGCCGGGTGACACGGCACTCGCTCGTACGTCTCGCCATCAAACGGAGGAGAAGCAGATGGACAACAACAATCGGCGAATCATGATGATCTCGACACACGGCTACGTCTCCGCTCATCCGGAGTTCGGCAAACCCGATACGGGAGGGCAGGTTGTCTATATCCTGGAGCTTTCGAAATGTCTGGCGCGGCTCGGCTATCAGGTTGATATTTACACCCGCCAGTTCGAAGACCAGCCGCATCTCGAAGAAATCAACGAACGCGTGCGACTGATTCGGCTTCCCTGCGGGGGAACCGAATTCATTCCCAAAGAAACGCTGTGCAACGCGATTCCCGAATGGGTCGAACACGCATTCTCCTATGTCAAAGAACAGGAACTCGATTATTCCTTCATCAACAGCCACTATTGGGATGCGGGACTCGCCGGCCAATCGCTCTCGAACCTGCTGAAGATTCCCCACATGCACACTCCCCATTCCATTGGAACCTGGAAGCGGGACAACATGGACGGCCCGGCCGAAGAACTCGAACAGAAGTACAATTTCGCACAGCGAATTCGCGAAGAAAAAATCATCTACGACGAATGCGACGTGCTCATCGCGACCACGCCGCAACAAAGGGACTTGCTCAAAGCTTCGGAATACGACGTGCCGACAGAGAAGATCCGCGTGATCCCTCCGGGGTACGATGATTCCCGGTTCTTTCCCGTCTCGCTGTCGTCGCATCAGGCGCTCAAGCAGGAACACGAGATCGAAGGACCCGTCGTGCTCGCTCTGGGGAGGATGGCCCATAACAAGGGGTACGATCTGCTGATCCGCTCGATGGCTTACGTCGTCGAACGAGTGCCCGAAACGCGGCTGATCCTCGCGGCCGGATCGACCGAACCGTCTCCCCGCGAAACCGAACAGATCGAAGAATTGCGCCAACTGTCCCGCGAGTTGAACATCGAACAGAACATCGTGTTCGAGGACTACATCCCCGACGAAAAATTGGCCGACTATTACCGTCTGGCGGATGTCTTCGCGCTGAGCAGTCGCTACGAACCGTTCGGCATGACGGCGGTCGAGGCGATGGCGTGCGGAACGCCCACCGTCATCACGACCGAAGGGGGATTGTGGGAACAGGTTGTCTGGGGCCTGGAAGCGCTCTGCGCGAATCCGTTCGATCCCGTTTCGTACGGAGTCGCGATCGCCTCGATTCTGCAATATCCCCGCGTCTCGTCACAATTGGCCAAACACGGTTCGCAAGCCGCGCGGGCGAAGTTCACATGGACGGGAGTGGCTCAGCAGTTGCTGCGGGTGATGGAATCGGTCGAGCCGCAGATTCGTCCGGACGGAGCCGAGGAACTTCCCACCGGCCCGCGCGCAGCATGGGCGATCGACCCGTCGGAAAATGAATTATGGAAGACCGCCATCTCCTGATCAGCGACGTCGATGGAACTCTGCTGGGCGACGATCGAGCGCTCCAGAATTTTGCCGAATGGTACGGGCAACGACAGGACCGATTGCGATTGGTGTACAACTCCGGCCGATTGGTCCCCTCGATCATCGAGTCGATCGAGACAACCGGCCTCCCCGCACCGGACGCCATCATCGGTGGAGTCGGAACTCAAATCCGGGAGTACCCCTCGAACGGCGAGATTGGTCATTGGCCCGCGCAAACGCAGTCCTGGCAACCTCTGAAAATCTGCGATCTTCTCTCGGAGTATTCCGAACTCGAGATGCAACCGGCCGAGTTTCTGGCCGATTATAAAATCAGCTATTACGTTGCCGATGCGCCGGCGGAACTCCTCGCCGAGATTCGCCGTCGACTCGAGGAGATCTCTTGCCCGGTCGATCTGATTTACAGTTCGCACCGCGATCTCGATGTGCTCCCCCGAGGAGTCAACAAGGGAACCGCCTCTGCCTATCTCGCCTCGTACTGGTCGATTCCCGAATCGAATGTTTTCGTCAGCGGGGATACCGGAAACGATCTCGAACTGTTTAATAATGGTTTCCGAGGGATTGTGGTCGGAAATGCACATCCGGAACTGAAATCCTTGAATTCGGATCTGATTTACCAAGCCACGCAATCCCATGCTGCAGGCGTCCAGGAAGGCTTGAACTACTGGTTCAATCAGTGAAAATCCCCTCGAATTGCCGACCGGTCCACGAAGTCAACCTTCACTTTTCACTCTTCAACTTTCCACATTCCACCTGAAAATAGAATTGCTTCGCATGCGAGAATCTTGATATGATGGTTTCGAGTAGTCGAGTCCCTTCACCGTGAGGTCTTCATGCTTCGGTTTTACGACAACGACCGGGATTTCGGACGCCGCGATTTTCTCCGCATCGGAGGTCTCGGACTCGGCGGGACTCTTCTCGCACCTTACGCGAATTCTCTCGTTGCAGCAGACGGCGGACTGCCCCTGACCGGTAAGTCGGTCGTGTTCGTGTTCATGCACGGTGGACCGAGTCAGATCGAGACGTTCGATCCGAAAATGGACATGCCTGCCGAGATTCGTTCGGCGACGGGTGAAGTCTCGACGAAACTCCCGGGGATCACCTTCGGCGGAACATTTCCGAAATTGGCGCAACTCGCCGACAAGATGTCGATTGTCCGCTCGTTTCGAACCGGTGACGGGAACCACGACATCAAGCCGATCGTCGGCAAGAACACCTTCGGCGCGAACCTCGGCTCGATCTACTCGAGAGTCGCGGGGACCAACAATCCTGAAAACGGGATGCCGAGGAATATCGCGCTGTTTCCTCGCTCGGTCGATCCCGAGCGGATGCCGAGGATCGAGAATTTCGGCAAGTTCGACGCCACAGGAACCATCGGATCCGCTTACGCACCGTTCATTCCGGGATCCGGCGGCGACATGCAGGACAACATGAAGCTGAAACTCCCGATGGATCGGATCGACGATCGGCGCAGTCTGTTGACTTATCTCGACAGCGTGCGGTGGTCGCTCGAAAACTCTTCTCCGGATAAAGTCGATCTCTTGCGATCTCAGGCGTTTGATACGATTCTGGGAGGCGTGGTTGACGCGTTCGATCTGTCGAAGGAAAGCCCCAAAACGCTCGCCCGCTACGATACCGCTCCCCTCGTGAAGCCCCAGGACATCAGCCGCAGTTGGAATAATTACGAGCGGTACGTCGATAATTCGAAGACGCTCGGCAAGCTGATGCTCCTCGCGCGGCGGTTGTGCGAACGCGGCTGCGGTTTTGTCTCGGTCACCACGAACTTCGTCTGGGACATGCACGCCGATGTGAATAATGCCGGAATGGATGAGGGGATGCGGTACATGGGCGTTCCCTTCGATCACGCGATCTCGGCGTTCATCGAAGACGTCCACGAGAGAGGATTGCAGAACGACATTCTGCTCGTATGCTGCGGTGAGATGGGTCGCACACCCAGAATCAACGCGAAAGGGGGACGGGACCACTGGGGAAATCTCTCACCGCTCATGCTGTCGGGAGGCGGCCTCAACATGGGGCAGGTGATCGGGCAATCCAAGCGGGACGCGAGCGAACCGCTCACCGAACCGTACGGAATTCAGGAACTGCTCGCGACCATCCTGCACACCCAGTTCGACGTGGGAAAACTTCGGCTCGTCGGAAGTTTGCCGAACGAGATCACCCGCACGATGGCAAGCTGGAAACCGATCGACGGACTGTTCGCAACATAGATTTTTCACGCGCGCGCATCGTACGTTAAGTTGCCGGCCGACCGGCAGAGATTGCCGATTCACCTTGACACATTCGGAGGTCACTACTACAAGCCTCTGTGGAGAACGTACGTTTTTGGATCAGGAGGATTCCGGTGGCAAGATGGATCTTGGCTCTATCCCTCGTCGTGGGATCGGTCGGTTGCGGTTCGGAGACGGAGGAAGCTCCCGACGCGGCGCAGACCACGGCCGTCTCGAAGATTGAGGCAGCCTCGGCCGGTTCGGAGAAGACTGCATCCGCAAAGCCGCCTCTCAACCGCTCATTGCAAAGTTCACTGGATGACGCCAATCGATATTTGAAGATCGGGAATCTGTCGAAAGCCCTCGAAATCCTGAGTCAGGCGATCGTCGATGCTCCCGACGATCCTCAGGCGTTCCGATTGAGGGCGGTTCTGTATCAGCGAACCGGACAAACCGCCAATGCCCTGACCGATTACGCGCAGGCGGTCAGGCTGTCTCCCGATGACGCGCAATTGCTCGATGACGTCGGGTTTCTGTCGTTCTCCGCGGGACGGCTCGACGACGCGGAAAAATACTTTCGAAAAGCGGTCAAACTGAATTCGAAGCTGGCGCGAGCGTGGAACCATCTCGGCATGGTTCAGATCGCGAACAAGCAGAACGCGCTGGCCATCGAAAGTCTCGACACCGCGTTGAAGATACTTCCCGAATTTGTCGATGCCTTCATCAATCGAGGCTTCGCACATTATCAACTCGGAGAATTCGAATCGGCTCTGCAGGACTACGCAGCCGCCTTGAAAGCTGATCCGAAAGCCGCCAACGCCTTCAACAATCGAGGTCTGGTTTATTTTCAGCAGAAAAAATACGACGAAGCCGTCGGCGAGTTCACGCGCTGCATCATGCTCGATCCCAAAGAACCGAAGTATTACGAGCATCGGCGGCTTGCCTACCAGAAACTCGGGATGACCGCCGAAGCGAAATCCGATGAAGAAAAATGGAAACGGATGCAGCAAAGCCGGCTCGCCGAACTGGAAATCTATCGCAACCCTTCCAGCCCGACGGGATATCTCGCACGCGGGGAAATCGCCATGAGCGACGGAAACCCGAAAGCCGCGCTGGCGGATTTCGATCGCGCTGTGACGGTCAGTCCTCGAACCGCTCAGGCCTGGTTCGCTCGAGCGAATGCCTGCTATCAACTCGGCGAATTTCAGAAAACGGTTGACGATTGCACGCGCGCGCTCGAACTGCAAGAGCATCATGCATTCTGGTCGCTGCGGGGAGACAGCTATCTGAAACTCGGAAAGTTCGACGAAGCCATCGCCGACTTCGACAAGGCGAAACGGCTCGACCCGCTGGTCGCCGAGGCGTTCCTGCAGAAAGCCGATGAACTCGAGAGTCTCGGACGGATGGAGGAAGCAGGAGAATTCCGCGATCGGGCGAAACTTCTGATGTCCGATGTGAAGCTTTCGCCCAACGCGAACTGAATCCTGCTTCATCGATGCTCGATCGTGCCGGCAGAGTCCGCGCTTGTATCAGCGAGGGGCGATGCAATACAATCGAATTCCTGCTTGATCGATTGCTTCGCACGCACTTTCTCAGAAAATTTCCATGTGGTTACGCGCGTCCTGCCGACTCGAATTCAACTCTGACGTGGCCACTCCGTTTCTGCTCATGTTGCGACCACGCAGCGGCGGGCAGCAGTGGATCGGCCGCGAGCAATATCTGTTAACTCCCAGCGTTCCCGTCCACGAATTTACCGACCCCTTCGGAAACTTGTGCCAGCGACTCGTCGCACCGCCCGGACCGTTTGCGATTGACACGTCCGCCGATGTCGAGACGGCCGATTCGTGCGATTCCGCTCCGGGAGCGTTCTTTATTCCGGTGCAGGAACTGCCCGAGGAGACAATTCCCTTTCTGCTGCCGAGCCGATATTGCGAGTCGGACCGGTTTACCGACATGGCGTCGTCGCTGGTCGAGGGAATCGCACCGGGCTACGACCAGTGCGCGGCAATCGTCAGATATATTCGCAATACGTTACGCTACACACCGGGAACAGGCCAGTTGATCATCAGCGCTTCCGAAGTCAACGAGCGCTCCGAAGCCGTCTGTCGCGACATGACCCATCTGGGAATCGCGCTGTGCCGCGCGTTGTCGATTCCGGCGCGGATGGTCGTGGGTTATCTCGCCACGCTGAACCCGATGGATCTCCACGCCTGGTTCGAGGCGTACGTGGGAGGCCGGTGGTACACGTTCGATCCGACGCAGAACGATCTGCGCGGTGGACGCGTCGTCATCGCCTACGGACGGGACGCAGCGGACGTCGCGATCTATACGCAATTCGGCGATCCGATTGAGATCCTGCGAATGGAGGTCCGCGTCGAACAACTGGTAAATCCTCCAGCCTGAACCTGCAGGTTGTCGCGTGTGCGTACTGAAAAAAGAATCATCCCGCTATCGCGAACAGTCCGCTCGCCTCGAAAGATTCCCCTGACGAAATTGCATCATCGGCTTCGTTTTCCCTTGAACTTGAGGGGTTCAGTGCGGAAGATCGTGTCACGAATCTCCGTTACGCCATATTCAGGAATGAATCATGTTTCGTGCATATGCTGAAAAATTCAGTATCGGTCAGCGCCTGTCTGTCATGATGTTTCTCCAATTCTTCATCTGGGGAACGTGGTATGTCGTCGGACCGCTCTACCTGGGAGGAATCGGTTTCGACGAAGCGGACTTCGGCTGGATGTACTCGGTCGGGCCGATCGCGGGGATGATCTCTCCCTTCTTCGTGGGGATGATTGCGGACCGGTTTTTCCCGACGGAGAAAGTCCTCGGGCTGATGCATCTGCTGGGGGGGGCCGCGATGCTGTACGCGACCACATTGATGACGGCCGACAATCCCGATCCCGGCATGATCAATCTCGTGTTTTTCATTCACATGCTGTTCTATTTTCCCACGCTGGCTCTGACGAATACGCTGGCGCTGCATACGATGACCGATGCCGAGTCGCAGTTCCCGGTGATTCGGGTCTTCGGTACGATCGGCTGGGTCGTGGCGGGGCAGTTGATCAGTTGGCTGATCTGGGATTCCACGATCAACGTGTTTTATCTGGCAGCCTTTAGTTCGTTTCTACTGGGATTTTACAGCTTCACCTTGCCTCACATTCCTCCGCCGCTGGCCGGACAAAAAGTGACTGCGAGGGAATTGATCGGAGCTGACGCGTTCGTTCTGTTGAAACACAAGCCGTTCCTGATCTTCATGGTCAGCTCGTTTCTGATCTGTATCCCCCTCGCGTTCTACTACCAGATGGCGGCCAGAGCCGTCGAACAGGCCGGGATGGACAATGTTGCCGGAACCATGACCTACGGACAGATTTCCGAAATCTTCTTCATGCTGTTGATGCCGTTGTGCTTCAGACGACTCGGCGTCAAATACATGTTGCTCGTCGGAATGTTCGCCTGGGTGGTGCGTTACATTCTGTTCGCAATCGGCTCTCCTGTAGATGAAGCGACAGGGGTTTCTCAGTTGCAGTGGATGCTGCTGTTGGGGATCGTGCTCCATGGAATCTGTTACGACTTCTTCTTCGTCACCGGGCAGATCTATACCGACAAGGTCGCCCCGAAGGAAATCCGGGGACAGGCACAGGGCATGCTGGCACTGTTCACGCTGGGTCTGGGGATGTTCATCGGTGCGAAGTCCGCCGGTCTGGTCGAAGGATGGAACACACCCAAGGAATCCAAAGCGTTGCATCAGGAACTGCTCGACGACACACAGAAATCCAAACAGCTCGCTAAAGAGCTGGATGACTTGCTCGCCTCACTTGAGCAAGATGCTCCCGAAGCTCGCGAAAAATTCGAGCAGGAAGCGGAAATTGTCGAGCATCTCAAGGGACTCTATCGAGGAGCCGAGTTGAAGACACCCGACATCCCCAAGCTCGACCACTCTTACTCGATGCTCACGAACAAAACGCTGACTCCTAAACTGACAGAAGCCCTGCAGGTTCAATCCGATAGGAACGATCTCGCGGCCGCCATGGCGAAAAAGCAGCTTGACGAGAAACAGTTAAAAAACTGGCGCTGGATCTGGTTGCTCCCGGCGATTTTCGCTGCCGCCATTATGGGGGCGTTCTTTTATACCTTTAACGAATCGGAAAAAATCGATTCCGGTGAAACTTCTCCGGATGACGTCGAGCCGCCGCCCGAAGTCATGGAAACGCTCGCCCAATCTTCTTCGGAGGAATCAACGTCAGAATCGGATTCACCGGCGTGATCCGAAGCTGAGGAGACCGGCGCTGCGCCAGACCATCAGAAGCGGGAGGATTATTTTCCTTTCCGGGTCGCTCAACGCTTAAGCTGAATGTACTCA
>DATKCB010000249.1:0-4887 GCA_035513495.1 Planctomycetaceae bacterium
AAATAAACAAGGGCGGCGATACGCAGGATGGGAACATTTTCCCGTCCATCCACCCGTTACGCACTCGTGAGCGAAATCGTTCTGGCGTGAGTCTCCGGTGAAAGGATCGCAGCGTAAGGTTCCGAAGAATTCGGGGTGAGATTCTCAATCAGAGCCAATTTCGCAGGCGCACCGATCGCGAGTCCATTACCAGACTCGTCCAGCCCCAGTCCGAGCGCACCGTTGGTCGTGGTCATCCGCAGCAACGTCGAACCTGAAACATCGGGGTTCATTCGATGCAGATACTTGACTTCATTCCACAGATCGAGGTCGGGGTTCGAACTCCGCCCGTCCGTCCCGAGACAGACGTTGATACCTCGTTCCAGAAGTTTCCTCCACGGATGCGGAGGATGTCCGAAGTTCGCATGCGTGCGAGGACAATACGCGACGCTCATGTGCGGTCGGGTTTCCAGAAATCGAAAGTCATCCTCGTTGAGATAATTTCCATGCACGATCAGGCAGCGCGGAGCGTTTGCCAGCAACCGCAGATAATCTCCCACGCGGCGAAACTCGGACCAGACGTCCCCCGGCCAGAGTTCGACTCGTTCCAGGAGATCGCGGAACTCCCCTGAGCCCGAGCGAAGCAGGTCGAGTTCACAGGAGGTTTCGGCGAGATGCATCGCGACAGGCAGCTCCTGTTCGATCGCCACGGTGACGAGTCGATCGAGCAGCTCGGGATGAACAGTGTAAGGCGCGTGCGGACTCAATCCGGGCTGAAGCAGAGAGGACGTCTCCGCGAACGTCGCCAGAGAATCCCGCACTCCCCTGAGGCAGGGATCGATCATCTCCGGCAGAGGACCGATGACTTCATGGAACAGGACTCCCTCGAGTCCCGAGGGAGCCAGCATCGGCAGTGAGGCGGGAGAGGTTGCGATCTCGCCAACGGCACGCGTGCCTGTCTGCCGAACCTCATCGATGCCTCGCTTCACATTCGCTTCCAGGTTGCCCGCTGCCGCGCGCCGAGCGGCGACCACGTTGCGAAGCCAGTCCGTAAATGGAACGAATGGAACGATCGGCTCTTCGAGATGACCGAATTCCAGATGAACGTGCGCGTTTACCAGTTCTGGGATCAGCGCGACGTTGCCGAGATCGACCGCCTCGGGAACGTTAAGCTGAGTGATGTCGACGATCCTTCCTCGCTCGATCAGCAGCGTCGCCTCGGCGAGCGGATCCCCCTCCGTCGGGAAAATCCACCTGGCACGATAGGCCCTTTCGAAACTCATGGCGCTTCACGTCTGATGGGGATCGTCGGGATGCAAGCCGGGAGAAACATCGTTTTTGCTTCGAATCAGCAGCGTGAGAAAAACGACCGCTCCGACCGAACAGAGAACAAGCGTGAGGATCGTGAATTGAGGCTCGCCGTCGCGCATCGAAATGAGCGACGACCACCAGCCCTTCGATTCGAACTCTTTGACATTCTGCTGAAGCAGCACCGAACAACCGTTATTGACCAGATGGAACAGAACTCCCGGCAGCAGGCTTCCGCTGCGAATCGCCAGCAGCCCCAGCACCAGTCCCAGCAGAAACGCATTCAACACCTGTTGCGGAATCATGTGCAGAAACCCGAACAGAACGGCGGAAAAGACGATCGCTACGTTTGTCCGGTTCCCCCGCACGAAGCCGCTCAGCACGAGTCCGCGGAACGTGAGTTCCTCGCAGATCGCCGGCATCAGGGCGAACGTCAACAGCAGAACCCACAGCGAAATCTCCGAGTTCGACAGCGCCCCGAGTTGCTGCTGGACGGCATCGGGAATCGGAGGAAAGAACCCTTCCAGCGCCGATTGGAGCTGCATCGCCAACGGCAGCAGACAAAGCGGAAGAATCCCTCCCAGCAGGAGAATTTTCAGCGGAGGCAGCCGCAACCGGAACGTCTTGCGAAAATTCGACGTGAGTAAAACCCCCATAAACAGGGCCGGGCTGACGATGATCAACTGTTGCAGCATCAGGCTCATCACGATCGCCGAGCTTTGCTCGGAGGCGGGAGCGGACATCAGGTTTTGAAATGTTCCGGCGGAAAAAAACTGCACCAGCAGGATCAGCAGAAAACAGAACACCGCTTCACCCACCGTGGGCAGCGGCTCTTTCTCGCGGAGCAGATGCTTGACCCACAGTTTCAGGTCGAACTCTTCCGACTCGCGAAACAGAACTTCCTCGCGGTAAAACTGCTCGATCGCCCACCACAGCGCCAGCAGGCTGTAGCCGATGCTCGTCACCATCACCGGCAGGATATATCCGTAAGCGTTGATCTCGGACAGGGGAGAGAGGATCAGTGTCTTGAGCAGCAAGCCGAGACCGACGACCGGGAGCACGCTGTTGAACGGAGAGATTTCGATCCCCGGAGACATGCAGAAAATCGTCAGCCCCATCACGACCACCATCAGCGGCGTGAGATAGTATTGTCCTTCCTTCGTGCTTTTCGCGAACGTCGCCAGCGCCAGCGACATCGCACTGAACAGCATCGCCAGGGGAATCGTGAGCAGTCCCATCAGCGCGAACGATTCGACTGAGGGAAGCTTGATATCCCCCATCTGCGACAGACTCGATTCACCGATCATCGTGATCATGTAGAAACCGGTCAGCCCCATACTCGCCAGATTGAAGAAGGCGGTCACGAGACTGAAGACCAGAATCGTGAAGAATTTTCCCAGCACGATTTCGCTGCGGGCCGCCGGACTGATCAGCAGCGTTTCCATCGTGCCGCGTTCTTTTTCACCCGCGCCCAGATCGACCGCCGGATAGAACGCGCCGGTCAGCGTCATCAGGATCAGCAGCGTGGGGAAAAACCGGCTCCAGATATTTGCCGCTCGCTGGACCTCCTGAGCGACGTCTTCTACGTTGCGGCGGTCGCCGTCCGAAATGCGCCGTTCGAAGAGCGGCTCCATGAATTGCGAGGGAATGTTCAACTGCGTCTCGCGCAGTTTCATCAGTTCGCGTTCCCATTGCCCGAACACATCACCCAGTCGCTTGTACGCGGTGTTCGAAGCTTCGTCTGCGCTGTTGAACATGACGAGAGGACGTTCGAAATTGTGAGCGGCAACCGGATCCTCCGGGGAGAGCCGTTCGAGGTACTCGTTCACGAAGTCGTCAAACCCTGCGGGAATCGACACGATCACAGCGGCCGGGAACCGGGTGAATCGCTCCGAGATTTCCTTCTGCAGCTTCAGGTATTCGGGATTCTCTACCCGCTCGGGATGCTGTTCGTCCCAGTCGTCGATCGCCTGCTGCTGTTGCATCAGGGCGACGAGTTCGCGAGCTTCGGTGAGCAGTGTCTGCTGCTGTTCGGTAAGCGTCGTGTCCGCTTCGGGCGTTTCGAGTACGAGCTGCAACTGGGCTGACTGGCTCTGTCCCTTGAAGAATCGCGGTGAGATTCGTCCCGACTCGATCAGCGTCGGGCGGTCGGGCAGATATTGATTTCCCAGCACGATGATGTCCCGCGGTTGCGCGCGAAACATGGTTGTCATATACGAGATGCCGATTCCGATGCACGGATACAACAGGATCGGCAGTACGACCATCATGAACAGCGTGCGCCGATCGCGAAGTTGATCGCGCAGCTCTCGGAAGAAGATCAGCCGGATGTTGCGAAGTTTCATGGTGCGGGAAGTTCCTCCCGCCGGCGATTCTCGTCGATCAGATCGAAAAACAGTTCTTCGACATCAGGCTCTTTGTACTCGGCTTTCAACTCATCGAGTGTTCCGGCGGCGAGGATCTTGCCGCGATCGATCACCGCCACGCGGTCGCACAGACGTTCGACCTCGCGCATGATGTGCGTCGAAAAGATCACGCATTTGCCCTGGTCGCGAAATGACTCGATTGCGTTGAGCACGTTGCGGGCGACGAGCACGTCCAGTCCCGTCGTCGGTTCGTCGAAAATCAGGACCGGCGGATCGTGGACCAGCGTCCGGGCAAGCGATACTTTCTGCTTCATCCCGGTCGACATTTTCGATCCGAGCAGATCGCGAAAGTCGTTCATCTGCAAGGTGTCGAAAATTCCCTCCAGCCGCGATTTCAGAAGTTGCTCTTCCACCCCGTACAATCGTCCGAAGTAAGCGGCCATTTCCCAGGCCGTCATGCGGTCGTACACACCCGTGTTCCCCGACATGAAACCGATCTGCGAACGGACTTTTTCCGGGTCGCGAACGACGTCGAATCCCGCGACGGTCGCTTTTCCCGACGAAGGTTTGAGTACCGTACTGAGCACGCGCAGACAGGTCGTTTTGCCGGCTCCGTTCGGCCCGAGCAATCCGAAGATTTCCCCGGCCCGCGCCTCGAACGCGACGTCGCTCAAGGCTTCCACCGGACCGCGCCGCGCATCGCGGAAGATTTTGGTGAGTCCCTCGACTTCGATCATGCCTGTGATTTCGCTGTATGATAAAATTCGCAAGCGGAAAGAAAACCCGATTGTATTCCGATCGTGAAGTGGAGGCGAGTCCTCAGGGCGGATCTCTTCTGAAAGTTCTCATCTTATCGTCGCGAAGTGATCATTTTATCGGGATCAATCGAACCTGCCGCACATCCATCACTGCAACCGAGGCCTTCTTGATCGGAACGATCGCCAGCGTCGAGTTGCCTCGTTCCGCAATCTTCACGCGCCCGATGACGCGCGGCTTGAAGTTCTGGAAGTGTCCCGTATCTTCGACGACAAACGTCAGTTTCTGCTCGCCGACCGTCACAGAAACTTCGCTCCCCCCATGACCTTTCCCGCAGCCTTGCAGCACTTCGACGTCGAACTCCCCCGGCCTGTTCACCTGAAAGTCCCACGACACCGTGTCTTCCGGATGAATCCAGTACCCGATGGTGTTCTTTTCGGGACGAGGTTCGTACTGAACCTTGATTCCGTGAATCGTC
>DATKCB010000250.1:0-11879 GCA_035513495.1 Planctomycetaceae bacterium
GAAATCCTTGCATTGCGACGCTGTTTCGAATCGACTGGAGAAATCTGAAGAGTGACGATTCTTCCTGCGGAAAGGTTCAGAACGATGAGACACTGCCTGCTCGCTGTCGGCCTTGGATTTCTGATCATGGGATCGGTTGTCTCAGCCGCTGATCCTCGCATCGTGGCACATCGCGGATTACTGCGGCACACTCCTGAAAATACGATGACGAATTTTCGGTCGTGCCTGAATCTGAAACTCGGCTTCGAGTTTGATGTCCGGCGTGCAAAAGACGGAACGCTCGTCTGCGTCCACGACGACACCCTCGACCGCACCACCAACGGAACCGGACGTGTCGCCGAAAAAACACTTCTCGAACTGAAAAAACTGGACGCGGGATCGTGGTTTGATCCCCGATTTCGAGGTCAACGCATTCCAACCATCGACGAAATTTTCACCTTGATCGAGAAGTCCCGCGTAAAGCATGTGTTGATCACGGTCGACCTCAAGGCAGAGGGCGTCGAAGCCGACGTCGTGGCGCTCGCCCTCAAACACGGGATTCTGGATCAGCTCCTTATGATCGGCAATACGATCGATCATCCAGAGGTCCGGCAAAAACTGAGGGCCGCCGATTCTTCCACACACGTCGCCTGCGTCGCCAATACCGCGGCTGAGTTACAGTCAGCCATCGACGACAAACTCTCCGATTGGGTTTACGTGCGTTACGTCCCCAGCAGAGATGAGATCGCGGCAATTCATCAGGCCGGGAAAAAGTCGTTCATCGCGGGTCCGACCGTTGCGAGTGAACAAATTGAAAACTGGTCGCAAGTGACGGAAGCCGGCATCGACGGCATTCTGACGGATTATCCTCTGTCCCTCGCCGAGCAATTGAGAGTGAAAAACCAGGCGGAAACCAGATGAGTACGGACAGCCACAGATGCTCGAAACACTTGCCGTTGTGTGGACCGCGCGACTTGCCGTTTTCTGTTACCTGGCCTCATTGCTGTTTCAGACGGCGAGTCGAAAACCGAATCTCGCCCGCGCGTTGTGGACGGCTGGTTTCGTGATCTTCGCGATCCATCTGAGCGCGGCATTTCAGTTCGTCCACAACTGGAGCCACACCGATGCCTGGAATCATACCGCCGAGCAAACCGAGAAATTAACCGGCTGGAACTGGGGCGGAGGGATCTGGTTCAATTATCTGTTTGCGCTCCTCTGGGGATACGACGTCCTGCAGAGTTTTCAATCGAATTCCCGAAATTGGAAGGGAGTATGGCTAATTCACTCCTATCTGGGATTCATCGTCTTGAATGCGACCGTTGTGTTCGGGATCTGGTGGTGGAAGCTCGTCGCGGCATTGTATATCCCGATTCTGATCGTCCTAGGGCGAAGAAGAACTCCGCCAAAAACAGAGTCACCCGTGTGATCATTCGAGCCTGCCGAAGACAAATCCGCAGATCACAACAAGTGCAGCCAAACCTGCAACAATCCTCGCCAGGTTTCGACTGACTGGTTCTGGCTCGTTCCCCAAGCCGAACTTTGGACCGAGCCTATGCCACAAGCAAAGTCCCGCAGCCGCATAGGTCGCACCGAAAACCCACAGCACCCACATCGGCGATCCGTGCGAGAGCATCGGTCCACAGTCTCCCAAACGGTCGAACGATCCCAGTCCGATATATCCTCCGTTGGCGATCAGACAAAACCCTGCAAAAAATCTCAGCACAAACGCCCAGGGAAACCGGTACAGCATCACCCAGGCAGCGAACGGCAACAGTCCTCCCAACAGTGGTCCGGCCCAGACGACGATCAGAGGCGCCGGATTGGGAGCGACATCGGTCCGGGAAAACGCCAGCGGATGCCAGATCACTCGCTCGACTGTTCCACCGGTCGCCCATGCACCGAGGACGTGCCCGAATTCGTGAACCAGCATCATTAACAGCCAGCACAAGGGAACGATCGAAACGACGAGCAGGAATTCTGGTCCGCGCTGAATGGTGCTTCTCCCCGCGAGATGATCGGTGAACACATTATCTCCGCGACGCATCGCTTATTCTGTAGAAAAATATCGTGATCCACAAACCGACAAACCGCGTATATGATAAATGCGAGAGAGATCTCCGCTCCCAACAGTCATTCTTCCACAGGATCGCACAGATGTCCGAATCGACAACTCCTGCAGAATATCTCCTCCAAAGGGATCAAATCGCCAAATATTTTTATTGGCAGAGCATCTGCTTGATCCTGCTGACGAGCATCTGGTTTTTTGGGTTGGGGATATTATTTGCGATTTTGTACGCCATCACCATCGGGAAGTGGCTCCCGCAACGGCAGGCAGATGCCCTGCGATACTGGCTGGACGGATATACGCTCCGAGTCGATCAGGGAGTCTATTTCCTGAAACGCAAAGCGATCCCGCTGGATCGCGTGACCGACGTGATTCTCTCGCAAGGTCCGATTTTGCGGTACTGCGGCCTCTGGACGCTCAACATTCAGACTGCCGGTGCGGGAGGACAAGTCATACCGGAAGCAGTCCTCGTCGGACTCGAAAACCCGGAAACGATTCGCGACGAAATCCTCAAAGCCAGGGATGCTTCCCGCCGGTATCCTGGACCATCTGCCCCATGAACCGGCGCAAGTTGCAACAATCGTTTGGATCGCGACTCCCCCGGGGGTTAGAATCGCTTTCGATACTTATCGCGTAGCGAGTTTCGATTTCCGGAGGATTTCAACCATGCGTTCTGCGTTTTCGATTTGTCTGCTGTTGAGTTTCGGTTTCGCCTCGCTCACCCTCGGTGCGGACAAACCGAACGTGCTGTTTCTGATCTGCGACGATCTGAACTGCGAGCTCGGATCGTACGGACATCCGCTGGTCAAGTCGCCGAACATCGACGCGCTGGCCGCGCGGGGTGTGCGGTTCGAAAACTGTCATTGCCAGTATCCCTTGTGCGGACCGTCGCGGGCGTCGTTCATGACGGGGATGTATCCCGATCAGACGCTCGTGCGACGAAATGCCATCTACATTCGCGAGCACGTACCGAACGTATTAACCATCGCGCAAATGTTTCGAAACGCCGATTATTTCGCGACGCGGATCGGAAAGATCTTTCACTACAATGTTCCGCTGCATATCGGAACCAGCGGTCACGATGATCCTTATTCGTGGAACTACACCATCAATCCCAGGGGCCGCGATGTCGACGATCAGGATCTGGTCTTCACTTTAAAACCGGGCCAGTACGGGGGGACTTTGAGCTGGCTCGCCGCCGACGGGAGCGACGAGGAACAGACCGACGGAATCGCCGCAACCGAAACCGCCAGACAGCTTCGGAAATTCGCCGGGAACAAGACCCCGTTCTTTCTGGCGGTCGGACTGTATCGTCCTCACACTCCTTACGTGGCCCCCAAAAAATATTTCGAGATGTATCCCGTCGACAAAATCGAGGTCCCGCAGATTCCCGAAAATTATCTCGAGACCCTTCCCAAACCCGCGGTCGACTCGATCTCGCGACGCAAGGAACAATGGGATCTCGATCCGAAGCTCGCCCGGGAGACGATCCAGGCCTATTACGCCTCGATCACCTTTGCCGATGCGCAGGTCGGCCGAATTCTCAAAGCTCTCGACGAAACGGGACTGGCTGACAACACAATCGTCGTTTTCACATCCGATCACGGTTACCACATGGGCGAGCATGGACACTATCAGAAGACGACCCTCTTCGAGAACGCGACGCGCGTTCCGCTGATCATCGCGGGGCCGGGCGTTCGCGCCACGGGGAAGACCGCGACGACGCTGGCTGAAATGGTCGACATCTATCCGACGCTGGCCGATCTTGCGAACTTGACGCCCCCCAAGTCGGTTGCGGGAAAGAGTCTGCTCCCCGCACTGTCTGATCCCTCGGCGCAACTTCGCGATTCTGCTTTTTCGCAACTTGGATCGGGATACAGCATCCGGACCTCGCGCTATCGTTACACCGAATGGGGCGAGGAAGCGTCGCAGGGAGCGGAACTCTACGATCGCTCGACCGATCCCGAGGAACTCGTCAATCTGATCGACAAACGGGGACAAGAAAATACGATCGAGAAGCTTTCCACGCAGCTCCGACAACGAATCACCGAAGGTCAACAACCGCCTGCGGGCGTGAGGCAGATTGAGTTCGATAACAACCGGAGAGTTCCCCAACCCAGTCCTTGACGAGACCCGCATGAATACTGCTTCCGATGACTTCATTCGCCT
Source organism: Planctomycetaceae bacterium (assembly GCA_035513495.1). Lineage (GTDB taxonomy): Bacteria > Planctomycetota > Planctomycetia > Planctomycetales > Planctomycetaceae > DATKCB01. The sequence continues at coordinate 4,214 of DATKCB010000250.1, forward strand.
CGATCAACTGCTCAAGCTGAGTGGTCTCGCACAGACTGGCGGACATGCGAAAGTCGTGATTCAGAACGGAGAAGTACGCGTCAATGGAGAAGTCGAAACCCGCCGCCGCCGCAAGCTCTATCCCGGTGATCGCGTTGATTACGGAGACGAAACAGTTATCGTCGAAGACGACGGAGAACCGCCTCAAGAAGTTGAACTGTGAGAGCAGAAGAGAATGAACAGGAGCTAACAGAGAAAAGGGAGAGAATTTGTGCTCAGTTCCCTCCGTTTCCTCCTGTTCAATTTCTTCATTTTCCTGGCAATGCAATCGCCGTCGCGGTGGCGTGGCTGCGGCAGTGGGAGATGGTGATCATGATCTCCCCGATCCCGCGCTGATCGGCGAAGTCGCGCGTGCCTCCGTGAAGCTGCAAGATCGGAGCACCACTCGGTCGGGTACAGACCTCGATATCCTGCCAGCTGATCCCTTTCACGAAGCCGGTTCCGAGCGCTTTCATAACGGCCTCCTTGGCCGCCCAGCGGCCGGCAAAGTGCTGATAGGAAAGTTTGCGATCCTGACAGTAGCGGATTTCGCTCTCGGTATAAACCCGCTGCAGAAAGTGTTCTCCGTGCCGTTCAATCATCTGACCGACGCGTACGATCTCCACAATGTCCGTTCCGAGTCCGAGAATCATTTTGCTCTCCGCCAAGAGATTTCGAGTGGCTGCCAGGTGCTTGCGATCTCTCAAGAGTAGCTCAGCCGGGAGCGCAACCGCAACAGCGCCGCTTCCGCGAGCAATCCGGGTGAAACGCTCTCGACTTTCCAATCTGGCCGATCGGATGCTCATTCGTCGGACGGCTCACGCGTGCCCTGAAGAATGACGATCCAGGCGCCGACGAGTGTCAGCAACAATTCGAATCCGAAAATGACTTCGGGAATCGGCCGATCCCACACGTTCTTCCGCCCCAACTGTTCCGAGAAGGCTTTGAGCCGGTCGCTCAGATACGCCTGGAACGTGACGGATTCACGAAATCTCAGCAAGTGCTCGCGATGAAGTTTTTCCTGTTCGGCGGGATCAATTTCCTTCAGAATAAAGTCCATTCTTGATTTCGATCTGGAATATTCGCTGGCAAATTCCTGTGAGAGTTTATTCTCCCACAAAGACCAAGACCAACAGGTCGATCCCGCCACAACAGCCATCGCCAGCAGGATCATCCAACTGAATGACAGCTTGCTGATGTTCAATTCGAACTTGACCATCAATCCCAGCGCACCGAAGGCGACGAACGCACCAATCGCGAGCGGATAAATGCCAAGCAGGCGAATGCGCGGTGTCGCCGAACCGAGCAGAAGTGCGAGCAGAACTCCTGCCGCCAGAGTCGTCAGTATCCATAGTGCGAGCGATCGGAATTGCTCCGAAGCTGACTGCTCTGTTGATGCGGGAGTGTCGGATTCGGACAAGGTTTTTCTCTTGGAATGACAATTTGTGCGACGCGAAATCTACTGTCAGGTTACAAACCTGCCCCACCAAGTAGTCTCTTTCAATCCGCAGGCTTTGCGAACACGGGCGAGGACTTCCCGGCCCTTTGCACGAGCTTTTTCAGCTCCTCGACGCAAGATTTCCTCGACGTCGCCAGGGTGTTTTTCCAGTTCTGCGCGGCGCTCGAAGGCGGGAGCGAAGTATTCCATCGCGGCATTGTAGAGTGCTTCTTTCGCCTCGCCGTAGCCCATCCCACCGGCACGATAGCGACCTGCGAGTTCGCCCTCTTGCGATTCATCGGCGAACAGTTTGTAGAGTTGAAAGACCGAGCAGGCTTCGGGATCTTTGGGATCTTCGACGGGTGTCGAATCGGTTTTAATCGACATGATTTTCTTGCGGAGCTTTTTGGGCGTCGGCTCGAATACGAGAATCGTGTTGTCGTAACTTTTCGACATTTTTTCTCCATCTGTACCGGGGACCTTCGCGCTCGCGTCGAGCACACTGGCTTCGGGCAGATGCAACATTCCCTCTCCATACAGATGATTGAACCGCTGGGCGAGATCGCGGGTCACTTCGATGTGTTGAATCTGATCCTGTCCCACCGGCACGATGTCGGAATCGTACAGCAGGATGTCTGCCGCCATCAGGACGGGATAGGTAAACAATCCCGCGTCGGCTGCCAGCCCTTTCTCCTTTTTGTCCTTGTAGGCGTGGCATTTTTCAAGCAGGTGCATCTGCGTGATTGTCATCAGCAACCACGTCAGTTGAGTCACTTCGGGAATGTCCGACTGCCGGAACAGCGTCGCCCGCGCGGGATCGAGTCCGAGCGCCAACAGATCGATCGCCGCATCCCGCGTGTAGCCGGCCAGCTCCTCGGGATTGCGGATCGTCGTCAGCGCGTGGTAGTCGGCGATGAAATAAAACGCCTGTTCGTTGTGCTGCAGATCGATGTACTGCTTGATCGCACCGAAGTAATTCCCCCAATGAAATCGCCCGGTCGGCTGAATCCCCGAAAGCACGCGCATGATGACTGCTCGAAAGAGTATCTAATTTCCAGTGAACCGCGGCCCTCGCGAGTTGCTCGCTCGCGTCGGCCTTGGTGGTCGATGAATTCGGAATAATCCAGCCACGTCATCGCCCGTAGCTGAACTCGCAAGAGTTCAGAGTGATTGACGCCGGAACCGCGTTCGGCTGAATTCTTGCGAATCCAGCTACGGCTGACTCGCGCATTCCAAACTCAAGGGTTGCCATTCTCCCAAAACACGCAACGGGAGCAAGGCTCGGAACGGACAAACCGGCATGATTCGAGGTTCCTGCCGGAGCAGACAACGTCAACACACTTGGTGACCGCTTTCCGCTCTCGGCTTTCCGCTTTCGTTACACCTCCCCCGTTTCCTCCCCTTCCTTGTAAACGACCTTATACAAATCCCGGCGGCGATCGTTCCAGTTCTGGACGTTCCCCGACTGCTTATGGCGGCGGAGCATTTCGACATCGACGTCGTGAATGATCATCGTTTCGATGTTCGCGTTACATTCCGCCGCGACCGCGTCGCGCGAGAACTCCGCATCGGCGGGAGTGAAGATCGCCGATTGGGCGTAATGAATGTCCGAGTTCTCGACGAACGGCAGGTTCCCCGTGCAGCCCGAGACTGCCACATACAGATGATTCTCCACGCAGCGGGCCAGAGCGCAGTGCCGGATCCGCAAATAGCCATGCTTGGTATCGGTATTGAACGGCACAAAGATAATCTGCGCGCCTTTTTGCGCCGCGATGCGAACGATCTCGGGGAATTCGATGTCGTAGCAGATCAGAATGGCGATCCGTCCGCAGTCGGTGTCGAACACCTCGACTTTGTTCCCCGGAGTCACCCCCCACCATTTTCGTTCGCTGGGTGTGACGTGCAGCTTGTATTGTTTTCCGAGTGTACCGTCTCGCCGGAACAGGTAGGAGATATTAAACAGCTCGTCGTCCTCGATCGCGAAGTGGGAACCTCCCACGATGTTGAGATCGTAGCGGACCGCCATTTCGGTGAAGAATTCGAGATACTGAGGAGTGAACTCGGAAAGCTGCCGGGCTGCCTGTCCGGGCCGCGATGAGGGTACGCACGAGAGGAGTTGGGTTGTGAACAATTCGGGAAACAGCACGAAGTCAGATTTGTAATCAGAGGCGACGTCGATGAAAAATTCGCATTGCTTTGCCATCTCGTCGAACCCGGAGATGGCCCGCATCTGATATTGCACCACAGCGAGACGAACTGGTTCGACGGGATTGTGATAACGCCGCTTGGCACCGAGTTTGTAGTCCAGATTCCGCCATTCGAGAAATGTCGCATAGCCCCGCGATGCCTCGTCTGTCGGAAAATAATTTGGAATCAGCCCCTGCAATGCAAACCCGTTCGAGAGCTGCGCGGTCAGCACCTGATCGTAGAGTGACCGATCGATCACTGCATCGACATACTCGCGGGCGGTCATTTCGTCGGCGTGCGCTCCGTAACCGGGGATTCTCCCGCCGATGATGATCCGCGACAGATTTTTCGTGCGGCAGAGTTCCTTCCGCGCGTCGTAAATTCGACGCGAGAGTTTCATGCCGCGGAATTCGGGATCGACCATGATCTCGATTCCGTACAGCGCATTTCCTTTCGGGTCGTGATTGCGGATATAGCCGTTGTCGGCGACTTTTTTCCAGTCGTGCCAGGCCATGTCGGGATCGTATTCGAGAATCAGACTGCACGACGAAGCAGCCAGCTTTCCATCAATTTCGATGCAGATTTGACCTTCGGGGAAGTGTGCCAACTGACTCTCGATCTGGTCCCGTTGCCACGGTTGCATACCGGGAAAGCACCGCTTTTGCATCTCGATCAGATCGTCGAAGTCCTCCATTGTCAGCGGACGAACCTTGATATTCCACTCGTATTCTTTGAGATCGATGGGTTCCATCGAGGATTCCTTTCTGTGGTTGAGACGATGCGATTATACTCGGGTGAATCATTTTTCACATCCGCTCGGAAATCTTGTCCCGGGGAACGCATGTCGTATTCGGTTGCTTCATTTCGCAAGAAGCTCCTGTTCGCGTCGCTGTACTTCAGCGAGGGTGCTCCAATCGGTTTCTTATGGTGGGCTTTGCCGACCCGACTGAAATCCACAGGATTCGAAAGTGATCAAATCACAGGTCTCACCGCGATCTTGGTGCTTCCCTGGGCGTTCAAATTCCTCTGGGCTCCAGCGGTCGATGCGCTTCAATCGCGTCGCTGGACGCTGCGGCATTGGATCGTGAGTTGTCAGATTCTGATGGGCCTGACGCTGCTGCCGTTGTTCTGGCTCGATTTGCGAACTGACTTTGAACTGATCCAGTGGACGCTGCTCGCGCACGCCGCGTTCGCGGCTACGCAGGACGTCAGCATCGACGCGCTCTGTATCTCCCTCACGAAACCCGAAGAACGAGGAGAATACAACGGCTGGATGCAGGCGGGAATGCTGGCGGGAAGATCGCTGCTGGGGGGAGGGACCTTGATCCTCTTCTCCCGTTTCGGAAATGACTTCGTCATCGGAGCGCTGCTGGCCGCGACGCTGTGGTCTATGATTCTGCTGTTTCTGATTCCCGAGGTCCGCGATGTTCCTGTCCCCGCAGACAAAAGCTCGATCCGCGAATCGTTCCGAACGATGACCCGATCTCTGCACTCGGCTTTTTCGCATCGAACCATGTGGTTGGGAGTTTTGTTTGCATTGACTGGAGGTGCGGCGTTCGAGGCTTTGGGTGCCATTCAGGGACCGTTGCTGAAAGAAATGGGATATTCAGAAGAGCAAGTCGGATGGTTGTTCGCGGTCCCGTATGTGTTGTCCATGGCGGGTGGATCGGTCATCGGGGGATATCTCGCCGACCGCTTCGGACATCGTAACTTCGTGCAGTTCTCGTTGGTGCTTTTCGTGATCGGCACAGCCTCGGCAGGATACCTGTTGACTCAGGGCGAGCTGGATCCCGATCGGTTGGCGATCTGCATATGTGCGGAAGGATTCGCCATCGGTCTCTTTATCGCAGGTTCCTACGCGCTCTTTATGGATCTCACCGATCCTCACCTGGCAGGGACGCAGTTCAGTGCGTTTATGGGTGCTACGAACGGATGCGAAGCGTGGTCGGCCAAAGTCGTCGGAATTCTCGCGGTGAGTCAGGGCTACAGCATTGCACTCTGGTGTCTGTGCGGTGTCTCGCTGCTTTCGCTACCGGTCCTTTGGGCAGTGACGGGTGAAGAAAACCGAAAAACCGGAAGCTAATGTACGATGGGCATCCCACAGAGATTTTTCGATTTGGGCTTCACGATCCAGCAGTCAACTCTCTATGATCCCCACACGTAACTCATTTTTTTCAAGGACAAGGACGTCCCCTCATGCAGATTGTCGGTATTCTCCCCGCTCGACTCACCTCCACGCGACTGGCTCGGAAGCCGTTACTGCGAGATACCGGGAAGACGCTGATTCAGCACACGTGGGAAGCTGCTGCGTCGGCAGCCTCGCTCGACGAGATCGTTGTCGCGGTGGACTGTCAGGAACTGGCCGACGCTGTCGCGTCGTTCGGCGGCCGATACGAACTGACCGGCGATCATCCCAGCGGGACCGACCGGATCGCCGAAGTGGCGCGGCGCTCGTTTCCCGAGGCCGAGATCATCGTCAACATTCAGGGGGACGAACCGGAAATCGACCCCAGCCATATCGACCGGGCTGTTGCGTCTTTGCAATCGCACCCCGCCTGGCAGATGACGACGCTCGTCACCCCGCTCACCGAGCCGGAAATGCTGTCGTCACCAAATGTCGTAAAAGCTGTGTGTGCTGCCGATGGACGGGCGCTCTATTTCAGCCGCTCGATCGTTCCGTTTGTGCGGGATCTGACGGTTGAACAGGTCTTCGAACAGGAACAGTCTCCCTGGAAACATCACATCGGACTGTACGCCTATCGCCGGGATTTCCTGCTCAATTTGACACAGTTGCCCCCCTCTCCCCTGGAGCAACTCGAAAAACTGGAACAGCTTCGAGCGCTCGAAAACGGAGCGAACATCGGAACCGTCGAAGTCGCGAAATCCGCTCCCGGAATCGATACTCCCGAAGATTATCGTCATTTTGTGCTCCGCTGGCGTGAAGCCCTGCCCAAAGCCGGTTAGAATTTTGGACGCACAGAAGACTCTCCGCCAAAATAATCCAAACTCCAAAATCGAAAATCCAAAATCGTCATGACCAAACACATTTTCGTCACCGGGGGAGTCGTCAGTTCGCTGGGCAAGGGGCTGACGTCGGCTTCGATCGGCATGCTGCTCGAACGTCGCGGACTCAACGTCCGGATGCAGAAACTCGATCCGTACCTCAACGTCGATCCGGGCACGATGAGCCCGTTTCAGCACGGCGAAGTTTACGTGCTCGACGACGGTTCGGAAACCGACCTCGATCTCGGACACTACGAACGCTTCACTTCCTCGCCACTCTCCCGCAAATCGAATTATACGACCGGACAGATTTACTCCCGCGTGATCGAAAAAGAACGCCGGGGTGAATACCTCGGAGCGACGGTTCAGGTCATTCCGCACATCACCGACGAAATCAAAAAGTGCGTTCTCGGTCTGGCCGAGCCGGGCGTCGATGTGGTGATTACTGAACTCGGCGGAACGGTCGGCGACATCGAAGGTTTGCCATTTCTGGAAGCGATTCGTCAGATTCCGCTCGACATCGGCAAAGAGAACTGCCTGTTCATTCATCTGACGCTGGTTCCCTATCTGAGAGCCGCCAAAGAGATGAAAACGAAACCGACGCAGCACAGCGTCGGCCAGTTGCGACAGATCGGGATTCAGCCCGACTTTCTGATCGTGCGGACTGAACGGCCGATGGGCCAGGACAACGTCAAAAAGATCGCGCTGTTCTGTAACGTCGAATCGAAGGCGGTGATCGAAGAAGTCGATAAGGAACTCTCGATTTACGAAGTTCCGCTCGGACTTGCCGAGCACAAGCTCGATCAACTGATCATCAATCGCCTGGGATTGAGCGCCGGTTCGCTCGATCTGGGTGACTGGAGCGAGTTGATCCATCGTATCCGCAAACCGGAAAAAGAATGCACGATCGCCGTCGTCGGCAAGTACATCGAACACCGCGACGCCTACAAATCGATCTACGAATCGCTCGATCACGCCGGGATGTCCCACTCGGCCCGCGTGATGATCAAACGGATCGAA
>DATKCB010000251.1:0-2835 GCA_035513495.1 Planctomycetaceae bacterium
GACCATCTCTTCACCGCTGAGAATCTGTCGGTCGAGCTGATAGGCGCCGTTCGTTTGAAAATGACTCGCGGCGACATCGACGGCGAGTTTGACGCTGTCGCTCAGATCGGTCCGGTCGATCGCTTCGACGGCCAGTTCGAATATCTCTTCGCAACGGGTACACGGTGGAGCGAGTCCACCTTCGTCGGCGGTGAGCAATCTCATCCCAAACCGCTTCGCGCACAGTTCGGCCGCAACCTGATACACCTCAGAGGCAAGCACCAGCGATTCGTCGATCGTTGCCGCCAGCGGCACGAGCAGGATATCCTGAATCGGAACCTGTCCTCCCGCGTGCTTTCCTCCGCTGAACAGATTGATCGACAGCCGGGGCAAGCGCGCGGCTTTCAGCGCGAACTCTTGAGCGAAGTGCTGATACAGCGGAGTCTGCTTCTGTTTCGCGACGGCGCGGCAGAACGCGAGCGAGCAGCCCAGCATCGCATTGGCACCCAGTCTCGATTTGTGCGGTGTGCCGTCCAGCGCGATCAGGAAGTTGTCGAAGTCGCGCTGAGTGGAAAACGAGGTTCCTCGGAACTCGCGAGAAATGAATTGATTCACGTTCGCGACCGCCTTCCGGCAACCCGCTCCGCGATAGCGGTTTTTGTCACCGTCGCGCAGTTCGAGGGCTTCGGCCTGTCCGGTCGAAGCGCCGGACGGAACGGACGCCGACGCCTGTGTTCCGTCGGGAAATCGGCACGTCACTTTGACCGTCGGACGCCCCCGGCTGTCGAGGATTTCGATCGCACGAAAGGATTCAATTTGCGGCATCGGAGATCAACTCTAAAAATCGAAGGCAGAGTGAGGCGAACGTATCGCACGGTTCGCGGATCAGTTCCACGACCGCGGCGGCCTGGAGGTCTCGCTCGGCGGGGCTGAGATACTCCAACTGCGAACGTCCCCGTACGCGTGCGAGCAGGCAACCGAGCGTCTGCCGGATGATTCGGGATTCGAGTCCTTCAGCCCACGGTTCCTGTCTCACCGCAAGCAGATACAACATCAGCCACAGTTGCGCCGCTGTCAGAAAACGCACTCGATGATCGATCAGATGATGCGCTTTGCTCAACAGATGCGCGAGAAAAAAACCGCCGTCGAAGCTGGGATCGCCCCAGTGAATCACTTCGTGATCGAGCAACACCAGTTCGCCGGAATGAATCAGCATGTTTTTCGGACTGTAGTCGCCGTGGACGAGCGTCAGTTGCCAGCCGCGCGTTTCTTGCAATAGATTTTCGAGAAATGATCGCGCTTCGGGAACCTGTTCGGCAGTAAAACCGTAATACGGTTCGAGGCGCAGGGTTTCGAAGAACGATCGGTCATCGAACACGTGCTGGAAGTGTGACGCCCGCCGTACTGCGAATGTATGAATTGTCGCAAGAATGCCGGCGGATTGTCCGATCGAGCGATCGTCGATGATTCCGGTCAGCAGAATCTGTTTCCAGTTTTCGTGCGGTTCGGGAACGGCGGTCATCCCGAGCAGATGGTGCGTCTTGTCTTCGAAGACGAATTCGGGGACGCGTCCGGGGGGAAGCAACTCGTGCAGCGTGCGCAGCCCGGCAGCTTCGCGATGAATGCGGGCCGGGTCGCAGAACCAGTCCACCTCGACGCGGAGTTTCGGCAGGGCCTGTTTCACAACCCAATCCGGTCCGCTCTCGCGCCGCACGAGCATCGTCCGGTTGGAAACTCCCCCCGCGAGCGGTTCGATCCGCACGCTCTCGGTTTCCGCGAGATGTCCGGTCTCGCGAAGATACTGGAGCAATTTGTCGGGTTGTTCGATGTCCATGCCGGGGATTTTTTCTGAGGGATTCGAGCGGAGCGGTTCCACTCCACCATTCGATTTCACCATGTTCCTGATTTTTCAACCAAAAGAAAGTCTGCGGAGTGCGTTGTGGACGGGGATGCATCAGTCGGAGAGTCCAAATTCGCGCAACAAAGATTCGCGAACTCAGAGATTTTTTTCAAATGACTTCACCTGGTGAAAAACCCGATTCTTCGGCGTGAGTTCGGGGCTTAACGCACTCCGGCAAGTGAGCAAACCTTCGATTTGAAAGGAATCTCGAACAGCCAACGCGCCGTGTTGCGCAACAAACACCCTTGAGGTAGAGAGACCTTACAGGAGTGTGCGCAATGATTGAAGAATACGAGCTGGCGATGATCGGACTGGGTCCGACCGGCATCGGCGCAGCGTGGCGAGCGCGGGAACTCGGTCTGGACGATTTCGTGATGCTGGAAGCCGACTCACATGCGGGTGGCCTGGCGGCATCGTTCCGGGATCGCGCCGGTTTCACGTGGGATCAGGGGGTGCATCTCCACTTTTCGCATTACGAAAAATACGACCGGTTTCTCGACGATGTGCTCCCCACAGAAGAGTGGCTCCGGCTCGACCGCTCGGCAGCGGCGCAAATCGGCGGTTCGCTCGTCCCCTACCCCGTTCAGCTCCATCTGCATCATCTGCCCGCCGAGCCGCGCTGGGAGTGCCTGCGAGGATTGTTGGAAGCGACCGATCGACCGCGCGGAAAACCCGCCAACTTCCGGGAATGGTGCGAGCAGACGTTTGGAACCGGACTGGCCCGGCACTTTCTCTGGCCTTACAACGAGAAGGTCTGGGCGCATCCCCTGCATCAACTGGGCTGCGAATGGGTCGGAGAACGGGTCGCGATTCCCGAGCTGCAAGCGGTTCTCAAACGACTCTGCCTGAGTGAAGACCGGCACGACTGGGGACCGAACGCACAATTCCGATATCCCCGCCGCGGCGGTTCGGGCCGTCTTTGGAGCGAAGCCGCCAGACGAATCCCCGCCGATCAG
>DATKCB010000252.1:0-2693 GCA_035513495.1 Planctomycetaceae bacterium
TTTTCCAGCGCGCGGCGTACCGTCCGTTCGGAGCGTTTGACGTCTTCGGCGATCTCGGTGACGCTGTGGCCTTGCAGTCTCAGTTCGAGAATTCGCCGCTGCGTTTCGGGGAGGTCAGCCATCGTCCGTTCGAGTTCTTCGGTCACTCCCAGCATTTCGGTCGTACTGGGCTGTTTAACGAATGCTCCCGGATTGATCACCGATGACGTTCCATCACCCCCCACGAGCATGCTTTCTTCCTTTCCGATCGCGCGCTTCTTGGCCGTATGGTATTCGACCTGTCCGTGGAGCTTGTTCATCATGATCGCCGCCAGCAGTCGCCACAAATCCCCGCTCCGTTCGAGTACGTATCGATCGTCGGCGGCGTTGCGGAAAAAACTGCGGTAAGCCGACTGGACGACATCCTCCGGATCGACACGACGACGCATTTTGGGCGACAATCGAGTGCGGGCGAGTGCGGTCAAACGGGAGAGATAGCGATCGACGATCTGATCGGCGGCTTCCTGATCTCCCTCTTTCCAGCGATTGAGAAGCTCGTCCTCGGTATTGTCAGAGCTGTCGGAGCGATCCAGTTCTTCTTCGGACATGATGAGTTCCTCGACGTACTTCGTGCAATTGAGGGGGAATAACCGGTTGCGAGTCGCGTTCGTCTCGACGGTTTACTATATCGAATTCCTCGCTTCCGATCATCGTTCGTATTTGGGGATTGTCGGTTCGGGAACCGACGCCAGCAGCCGCTCGATGATCGATTCGGACGTCATTCCCTCGGCCTGAGCTTGAAAATTCGGCGAAATCCGGTGCCGCAAGACGGGAATCGCCACGCGCCGGATGTCGTCCAGCGCGACGCTGGGGCGGCCGTCCATCGCGGCGATCGCCTTCGCTCCGGCGATCAGATACTGTCCCGCTCGCGGACCGGCTCCCCAGTCGATCAATTCTTTCACGAAGCCGGGAGCGGTTTCGTCGGAGGGCCGGGTTGCCCGGACCAGACGCGCCACGTAGTTGATCGTCAGCGGAGCCGCTTCGATCCCGTTGACCTGCTTCTGCAGATACAGAATCGATTTGGCCGACAGCACCTTTCGGACTTCGCTCCGCTCTCCCTTGGTAGTGGTCGTCAGAATCTGCTGTTCTTCCTCCAGCGAAGGGTAATCGACTTTCACATTGAACATGAAGCGGTCGAGTTGTGCTTCGGGGAGCGGATAGGTTCCTTCCTGCTCGATCGGGTTTTGGGTGGCGATCACGAAAAACGGTTCGGGCAGAACGTAAGTCGTCTGCCCGACAGAGACTTCGCGCTCCTGCATCGACTGCAGCAGCGCCGCCTGCGTTTTCGGAGGCGTCCGGTTGATTTCGTCCGCCAGAAGCACGTTCGTGAAGACCGGGCCTTGCACGAACCGGAACTCGCGCCGCCCCTCGTCGTTTTCGTCGAGCACGTTGGTGCCGGTAATGTCGGAGGGCATCAGGTCGGGCGTGAACTGAATCCGTTTGAACGCGACGTCGAGAATCTGGGCGATCGTGCTGACGAGCAGCGTCTTCGCCAATCCGGGGACCCCGACCAGCAGGCAGTGTCCGCCCGTGAAGATCGCCGCCAGGAGCTGCTCGATCACTTCATCCTGACCGATGATGACCTTGTGCAGTTCTTCCAGCATCAGTTGCCGATGCTTGTGGAATTTGTCCAGAAAATCGTCGAAGTCTCGTTGCTGTTCGGACAACGCCGTCCCTTTCGCAGTGAAGTGGTTCGTTCGAACGTTTCAGGCGATTCAGGATAACGAGAGACACGTCGTTTTTCGATTCACAATCCCGAATTCGAGAGTCGAATTCACGATGGTTCGTCGATCGACGATCCGGTTCCGAACGCAAATGAATCGAAGAGACTCCTTCAGGCGGCGCGTTTCGAGGACGAATCGTGCGAGATTCGCGAGCGATGTTTGTTCGAGCGAGGGCCTCCACGCGGGGGATAACCGTACTGACGGAGTTTGCCGGACAGGGTTCGTAGCCCGATTCCGAGCGACTGGGCGGTCCGTTCGCGGTTCCCGCCGAACCGGGCGAAGGTCGATTCGATCAATTGACGTTCCATGTCGGCGATCGAGAGACCGTTGCCGGGGGAGTCCTCAGCGGCTTCGCTCGCGAACCAGACCGATAACGATTGCTCAGTCAAGGCCGTCCCGTCCGAAAGCTCGATGGCCTGAGACAAGACACGCTTCAGTTGCGATTCGTTTCCCGGCCAATCGAAGTCGGCCAGCAGTTTCCACGCATCGTCGGTCAGAGGCGGTGGAATGATTCCCAAGCGAATCGAAGCTTCGTCCAGAATTTTTCTCGACAGTTCCGGGATGTCTTCGCGGCGCTCCCGCAACGCCGGAAGCTCGAACGTCCGCACGTCGCTACGGGCTTGCAGATATTGCAGCAGCGGATTGGCATTCGACGCGGTTTTCTCGCGATGGCACGAGACGATCCAGCGCAAGTTGATGTATCGCAGGCTGAAAGAATCGCCCCGGGGCAGCGCGGGCGATTCCATAAACCGAAGCAGTTTTTTCTGCGTCAACTGAGAGAGCGTTTGAACGTTTTTGAGATGCAGGGTTCCGCCATCGAGGTTTTCCAGCAAACCCGACGATCCGTTCGATGGAACGACCTCGAACAGTTCCGACTCGAAGGCTTCGGATGAGAAACCCGCGCAGTCGATCGTCAGGAACGAAGCGCGC
>DATKCB010000253.1:0-2216 GCA_035513495.1 Planctomycetaceae bacterium
TTGTTCCCCGGGAGGCTGCGGTTAGACTCGTTCTCGAGTACCAATTTCCCTGCGATCAAATACGGTCAACTGATGCCTTCCGGATCGTCCTCCAGAGACATGAACGCTGTCCCGTCTGCTGCGCCCTTGGAAATCCTTCAGAAGGTGTTCGGGCACGAGGAGTTTCGCGGCAGGCAAAGGGAAATCATCGAGCGGACGTTGTCGGAGCAGCACTTTCTAGTCATCATGCCGACCGGTTCCGGTAAGTCATTGTGTTATCAGATCCCCTCGCTCGTACTGGCGAACCGAGGTTCGGACGACAGAGAATTCGCATCGCGACGAACTCTTACGCTGGTCCTCTCACCTCTGATTGCGCTGATGATAGATCAGGTCGATGCGCTCGTCGGAAAAGTCGTAGGGTGGGTTAGCGCAGCGTAACCCACCCTACATTACTTCATTTCCTGGCTTCCTCATTCAAAAAACAAGTTCAATCTGAATGAATGAGGAAGCCAGGAAACCAGGAAGGAAAGGCAAGGAGATTGGGGCTGCTCCTCGACGAGCAATCTCCGCTCGGGTGGGAGTGCCTACAAATCGGGGGGAAGTCCAATCCCGCTCACATCCGTCAGTAAGATGATGGGTTTTTCATGAGGGGATGATTGAATCATGGTGTTCTCCGTGCGGTGCTGTTCGATTTATATTGATCGAGTCTCGTCGGTCATTAAGTCGTCTGGTTCGAGGTCTGTCTTGGGACTTTCTCCCCAGGTGGTCTCCGAGCGCATTCCCCAGGTTGTTTGTTCGAGGAAAGATTGCGACACTCGGCCGAGCGTTTCGAACAATTCTTTGTTGTCTGGAAGGGAAGACTGGTCGGCTAAGGTCCAGCAGAGATTGCGAACTGCCTGATCGAAGCTTTGCACAAGTTCGAGCAAATCTTCCCAGCTTGGATTGTCGATGGATCGCAACTTCTGGAGTGAGCGATGAATTTCTTCATCGGGAACATACTGTATCCAGGTATCGAGAGCGCGGTCATTTGTCTGAGACTGCAATTGACCCAATGCTTTCGTAACGATCTCTGACTGAAGCTTGACGTATTTTGTGATCCATTCTTTTCGCCCGTCGTCCTCGAGATCGAGATTTTCTCTGGCGACCACTTCGGCGATACAAGAGTGTAACTCTTTGTGATAGATCAAGATTTTTTTCAGGATGTCTCGAATTTGCTGGAATGACATGACGAAACTCCTTCTTGGACGAATCCCCGACCAATGGGCTGAGACCTGGCAGATGGTCGTTCAGCTTGTCGGGCAGACAACCAATTGATGCATTGCGAAGAATACATTCGAACACTTCGTCAATTCCCTCACTGCTGTTCTGAGAAAGATTTCCGCCTTCTGTGCTGTTCAAGAATTGAATGATTCATCACCATCTGGCATCAGATTGGCACAAGGGAACAGGGTGCAGGTTTCGTGCCATTCCGGCGATCGGCCCCAGTCGTGCGGTGGGTTACGCTATCGCTAACCCACCCTGCGCGCTTCGGCTTTCACCTGCAATTCCATTGCAATTCGTTTATGGTGATTGGACGATTCCGTAGTGCAACCCGGGAGGTTCCTGCCATGTCTGATCGCGAAGCGGAAGCGGCGTCATGCTGCTCTGTCAAACTGATGGTTTTGTTTGTGCTGGCGAGTTCGATCGTCGGCGGTTCGACGCGCGCGGCGGATCCTCCGGCGAAGATGCTCAAGGTGGCCGTGTTTCAAGCCGACGCGACTCCGCCGTTGGGCAGTCCAGTGGCGTATGCGCCGGTCCGTAAGATCGAAGACCCGCTCAGCGCCCGGGGGATTGTGCTGTTGGGGGCGGGGGATCCGATCGTGCTCTGCGCGGTCGACTGGATCGGCATCGCCAACGGAGGTCACGACGTCTGGCGGGAACAGCTCGCGCGGGCGGCCGGGACGTCGGTCGATCGGGTCGCGGTTCACGTCTTGCATCAGCATGACGGAGTTCGCTGCGATTTTACGGCCGAGGAGCTGGTCACACCGTACCGACTGGCAGGCCGCCGGTTCGATGTCGGGTTTGTCCGGGAGACGATCGACAACACCGCCAAGGCGATTCGCGCGTCGCTCAAAGAAGCACGGCCCGTCACGCATCTCGGCGTCGGACAGGCCAAGGTGGAGAAAGTCGCCTCGAACCGTCGGATTCTCGGTCCCGATGGACGCGTGGCGATTGCCCGTTCCAGTTCGTACCGGATA
>DATKCB010000254.1:0-4445 GCA_035513495.1 Planctomycetaceae bacterium
GGATTCGGTTACGACCCCTACTTCCTGATCCGAGAACTGCACAAGACTTTTGGAGAGTTATCTCCCGCAGTCAAACAACATCTGAGCCATCGCGCGCGGGCATTCGAACGACTCGTCCCCCGCCTGGTGACGATGCTGAACAACCACCTTTAATCGTTGAAGTCGTACTCGAACTTCGTGCGTCCCGTCCACCAGCTTGTTTTGTATTTGTACTTGTGAGTGCCGAAAGGAGTGTGGACGCGATACTCGGTTTTGTCGCGATGGAAGAACGGGAAGAGCGGCGGCCGGTAGCTGGCGGTTGTCGCGTAACCGACCGGCATCACAGGCGCGGGCTGAACCAGCACTGTCGCGGGAACTTCGACGAAGACAGGTTCGGGAACGACAACCGGTTGAGCGACGAACACTGGACGTTGAACGACAACTGTCTGCGGTGCGACATACACCTGCGGATAACTGAAGACTGGCGTTGCCTGAATGACGTAAGACGACTGCACAAGATAGGGAGCGGGGGCCGGGTAGTAGGAATAGTAATAGGGAGAAGCGTACACTCCACCCGCCTGGGTTTCAGCAACTGTCGCCACAAGCGTCGTTAATCCGGCAGCAAGAATGAAAGCGGTCTTCATGGTTTGAACTCCCTGAAATGAGATCGATTCCGAAATGCTTGGAAGTCAATCTGGGGCGTCTGGGTGGACTGAGAGGACAAGGTGATTGTATTCGAGGGGAGTTCCCGCTTCCAGAACTGATTTGAAAAATGATCGGAATTGATGAAACCGGAAACGGGAGTGCAGAATCCTCACGTCGCGATACGAAAAAACCCGCTGTTCGCAAGCGAACAGCGGGCAGGATCGGTCGCAGAAAATTTTCTGCCGCGGAACTATTCGAGAATCTTCTTCGTGTCGGCGGAAACGGCTTTCACCGACTCTGCTTTGAACTCACCTTTGGCGAAGGCGTGATTGACCTTCACGTTGGATTCGTTCCACATCAGCACGGTCAGGTCGGCGTCCTTGGAGACTTTGTACTTGTCCGGTCCGGCAACGCCGTCGAAAATTGTGAGCGGCACGTTTTTGATCCCGTGCTTTTTCGCAACTTCCGTCAGTTTGCCTTCAGCGGAATCCGGATCGTCGGTCAACAGGACGACAAATGCGGCCATTTTCGAATCTGAGTTTTTGCCGACGGTCGCGTCAACTTCTTTGATCAGT
Source organism: Planctomycetaceae bacterium (assembly GCA_035513495.1). Classification (GTDB taxonomy): domain Bacteria; phylum Planctomycetota; class Planctomycetia; order Planctomycetales; family Planctomycetaceae; genus DATKCB01. The sequence goes on from DATKCB010000254.1 coordinate 1,200, forward strand.
TGTTGCGTGGCGGCATTCTCGATGTCGCGCGTGAAGATCGTCACGACCGGCCGAGGCCCGTACTGACAGCGGTAGCACAGGGTTTTTCCTGCGCTGGGGCCGGTGACATCGCGCACGTTAAACGCCGGGGGAGCATCTCCGGGTTGCAGGCCGGATTTAATTTCGGCAGCTCCGGCCACACCGGATACACCCAGCATCAAAGCAATCGCAAGCAGGTTTTTCATCTGTCTCTCCTTAAGCTCGGTTCGTTGAAACTTCAAGCGTCATTCGTGGCACACACCACCGTTTCATATCTTGCACTGTATCCTACGGACGTCCGTGTCAAACTCTGTGTGAAACTTCACAAAGCTTCCATTTTTTTGGAGTCAATCATCAGCCTTTGGTTTCGACTCCCAGTTTCTTGAGTTGTTCGACCAGATCCTTTCCATGATTGGCGGCTTTCACTTCGCGGTCAATGTGCAGAATCTTGCCGTCCTTCCCAATGTAGTACGTGTGTCGGAACGGGACTTTTCGCTCCGCGTTGACGACTCCGTACGCTTCGGCGACTTTCTTACCCGGATCGCTTAAAATCGGGTAATCCAGTTCGAGCGACTCGGCGAATCGTTTGTTTTCCTCCGCAGTGTCGACGCTGGCGGTGAAATACGCAACGTTGAACTCTCGAATCGCTTTGCCGTTTTCCCGGAAGGATTTGCACTCTTGCGTGCAACCGCCGGTGAACGCCTTCGGGAACCAGGCAATCACCACGGCCTGTTTCCCTTTGAAATCCGACAGCTTGTACGTTTTTCCGTCAGAACCGACCAATTCAAAATCGGGGGCGGCATCTCCCACTTTCAACTCTGCGGCGGACAGGTTTCCAGTCAACATCGCGATCAGAGCGACAGACACAACGAGCCATGTGAATCGAGTCATAATGGTCTCCAGAAAAGCTTCAAATTGCGGGGCACAACAGGAGGGAGATCGTCTCAAATCTGTGGATTCGGGGAGGGATCAACTATTGACGGTAACAAACCCCGTTCTGAATGTCCACAAATTTCACTGTGAGAAATGCAGAATTCGAGCCGTCCAAAAAAGGTTCCCGTCGCTGCTCAATACTGTGGAACAATCTTGTAGGAGTTCAGCTTGTCCCAGTCGATTTCGACCCCCAACCCCGGTTTGTCGGTCAGAGTACATGTCGCCCGCTCGATCTTCAGAGGTTCCGTCACGATGCGATCGACGTGATACCAGGGGCCGAGGATATCCCCCGGGAACTGTTCCACCAGCATGTTCTTCATCCCGACGACCAGGTGTCCCATCGCCGCGGTCGAGACATCCCACTCCAGATTCGAACCGATGCTGCACGCCACTCCGTGATCCTCAGCAAATTTGACGATCTTGGCCGCCTTGCGAATTCCCCCCTGCTTTCCGGGGTAGACGCTGATCACATCGCAGCATTCGTTGCGGATCAGTTCGACGGCATCCGAGTAATCGAAGCAGATATCGTCCGCCATGATCGGCACGTCGATCGCCTTGCGGACTTCCGCCATCGCCCCGAAATCGCCGTTGGTCGTCGGCTGCTCGACCAGCGAAAGGTTGCAGTCTTCCAGTTCGCGGCAACAGCGAATCGCCGTCGGAGCGTCCCAGCCGCAGTTCGCGTCGATCATGACCGAGATGTCCGGACCAACCGCCTCGCGAACAGCTCGCACGCGAGCGACGTCGACTTCGGGAACCGTTCCCACTTTGATTTTGATTGTCGTGAAACCCCAGTGGACGCGTTCGACCGCTTTCGCGGCGGCCAGATCGGGAGGATATGCCGACATCGAAAAGCGGGCGGGAATCGTCAGCGGGCGGTGCGGACCGCCGAGCAGTTCGTAGATCGGTTTGCGTTCGACCTTTCCGCGAATGTCCCAGCACGCCATTTCGATCGCGGCCTTGGCGAACCAGTTATTGGTCGCCTCGGCATCCATCGCTGCGTCGACCGCCTCGAGGTCACAGGAATCGACCCCCACCAGCACCGGACGAAACACCTCCTCGATCATCGTCTTCGCAGTCCAGCAGGTTTCCCCGCTCCAGCGCGGCATCGTCGTCGCTTCTCCGACACCGACCAGTCCCGACTCGGTTTCGACTTTGACAATCAGAAAGGGCGAAACTCGGTGCGCACCGCGCGAGCCGGTAATCGCCATCTCTTCGCGGACGGGGATGGATGCTGCGAAGGTTTCGATATGGGAAATCAGCATCGTTAAAAGAACTCCTCCATGAGCGTGTTGGAGAGATCAATTTCAAGAGAACATAGCTCACAAAACAAAAGGCTCCCTCAGATTAACCCCAGGGAGCGAATGTGTTGGAACCGCAAACCAAGAAAGCCGGCAAGATTTAACCTTGCCGGCTCTCATTCTGTTCGAACAGAAATCGAATTATTGGGAAATCGACTTCCAATTTCCGGGATCCACCTTCTGTGCCTCGCGGATCATTTTCAGCAATTCCTCGACCTGCTGATGAACTTCGGCGGTGTTTTTGACCACCAGCAACCCGTTGAACAACCGCGCCGAACCGTCTCCACCCACCTCATTCCACGAATGGGGGGCCACGGTCTGAGTGACGACCGAAACCAGAGGGTCTTTCTCCCGAGGGTAATTTCCCGACCCCATTTCCCCCATCATGTCTCCCGACATTCCCATGCCGGGATCTCCGCCGAGTGCTCCCGGAGAGTATCCACCCCCACTCTCACCACCGAATGGGGAAACCCCGGTCGCTCCCGATTCACCCATGTCGAAACCGACTCCACCACCAAATCCGGGGAATCCGATTCCCATCGCAGGATCGCTCCCCTCACCGACCAGATCTCGGCAGTTATAAACGCGAACGGTCATCGTCCGCTGCTTCTCCGTGATATAAAGAATCTCGTCCCGTACGATGTAGCTGAAGTCGTCATCGAGTCCGGCTTGCTCGAATAACAATGCAATCAAGGTTTTGGTGGTGACGTTCCCGTATTGAAGGACCAGGTTGACCGTTTGACCTTGATCGAGCTGTTCCGACACATTTCCGTCGATCAGGATATCGACCTCGATGACTTGGGAAATCAAATTCAACGCATCACTGAGAGATATGTCGATGTAGTTGATCTGATCGGGAAACGGCTGCGAGAGTTTCGCCTCGATGGCATTCTGAGGCACGGACAGATCGATCGCTCCTCCTCCCGACGCCCCGGCATCGATGTCTCCGGTTTCCGACTGAGCTTCAATCGTGGAAACGATCAACGGCCCCGCGGGA
>DATKCB010000255.1:0-3600 GCA_035513495.1 Planctomycetaceae bacterium
GCTCGATCTGTGCGGAATCGAACCGGCGGGAGACAAACCGTTCGACGGAGTCAGCCTGAAGCCATTGCTCCTGCTCTCTTCGCAACCCTGGCCCAAGCGGACGATCTTCTCGCATTGGAACCGCCGCTTCAGTGCGCGGACCGATCGCTACCGCCTCGACAACAACGGCGGACTGTTCGACATGATCGCCGATCCCGGCCAGGACCAGAACATCGCCAAGGAGCATCCTGAAATCGTTCGCCAGATGACAGCCGATCTCGAAGCCTGGAAAAAAGACGTGATCGGAAACGATCCGCGGGAGGACACACGCCCCTTCCCCGTCGGATATGACGGCGCGCCCGAAACGCAACTCCCCGCCCGTGACGGAGAATTTTCCGGCAACGTCCAGCGCAGCGGCCGCGCCCCCAACTGCTCGTACTTCACGAACTGGACCAGCCCCGACGACCGCATCTGGTGGAACGTCGAAGTTCTCGAAGCCGGCACCTACGACGTCGCGATCTACTACGCCTGCGACGAGGAAAACGTCGGATCGACAATCGAACTCTCCCTCGGCGACAGCGTTCTGAGAACCATCGTCAAAAGCGCCTTCGAGCCGCCCGTCTACGGACTCGAAGACGACCGCGCCGACCGGGGGAGCGAATCATTCGTGCGCGACTTCCGCGAATGGGGCGTCGGAACGATCGTACTGCCGAAAACCACCGGCAAACTGACCCTCCGCGCAACCGAGGTGCCAGGGAACGGAGTCATCGAAGTCCGCATGATCACCCTCCGCCCTCACTGAGCGGCACGCGAACACGAAAGGCACGAACTACACGAAAAACTTCGTGTGTTTCGTGGTTGGCTCACCGATACGCATAAAGGATGCGGGGCCGGTTCCGTCGCAGCAATCCTCAGCTTCTGCTCCAGTGCATCGGCGACGGCGGCTTGGTCGATCTCTGCTTGTGTCACGTCCAGATGCGTACAAGCCCGGATACGTTGCCGGCTGAGGGCCTGCATCAGGACGCCCCGTTGTGCCAGAGCGGTGATCAACTGGTCGCCGGTAGCAAGTTCGAGGTCAAATTCGAAAAAGAAGCAGGTTCGATTCGACCGTGTCGACATTCACGTGAATTCCGGAAGCTGATTCCCGCGTACGGCGAACCGTTTCGCGTTGACGTGATCGTCGGCCACAGGAGGTCATACTCAATACTCGTCGTCCTCGTCTTCGTCGTCTTCACCGTCATTGTAATCGGGGTGCAGGGGGTTGTCTGGCGAGAAGAAGAAGTCGGCGAGGCCCATGGGGACGGAGCTGCCTCCGAGGGTCTGGCTTTTGCGGTCGGCGAGGTCTCTCAGGTCGAGGGCTTCTTCACCCAGGCAACTGACCAGCGATTTTCTCCACGCGGCATCTTTGCTGAGCGGGTGGTCGGGCTGACTGGCGATTTGTTTGAGGGCGTAACGGAGGACATTGATTCCGTCGCGGGTCGAGTAGTCGAGTTTCAGTTCGTGCGAGTGCTGCAGAAACTCGACTGTCAGGTTGAGCATTTCGTCGTCGGTAAACGGAATATGATATTTGAGGATCGCCATCTCTTCATCGCGGGAGGGATGCCCCAGCGCGAGCGTCGGTTGCAAGCGGCTCAGAATGTAATCGGGGATCTCGAATGTCGATTCGTCTTCGTTCATCGTGACGGCGCAGCGGAAATCCTTGTGCGCGGGGATCGTCAGACCGGCGACGATCGACTCGACGTAGCGGCGATGATCGAGCAGGGGGGCGAGCGAGGCCCACGACTTCTCGTTCATCCGGTTCCCCTCATCGAGTACACAGACGCCTCCCCGGATCATGGCCGTTACGAGTTGCGAGGCGTGATACTGGATGTGTCCTCCTTCTCCCAGCACGGGTGTGACGAGCAGGTCTTCCGGACGCGTATCGGAGGTGCACTGATAAATGTAGAGTTCCTGCTGTCTCGTTCTCGCACCGGCCATCGCGAGCGTCGTTTTTCCGATGCCGGGAGTTCCGACGAGACGCGGCGCGAGCGGCAGGTCGCGCTCGTCGACGACGAGCCAGCAGGCGAGGAGTTGTTTCAGAATCTCATGCTGGCCGATCCAGTTCGAGTCGGAATGATCGGGCGTCGAAAGGTGCAGCGTGACTCCGTCGATGATGTGTGTTTCACTCATTTTGACTCGTTCGAATTATAATTGAATTGGGTATTTCTCACGCGAATTTCCTCGAGTGGGAAAAGTGCGAAACGTGTGCAAAGTTCGAAAAGTAGAAAAAGTCGTAACAGTTCAGCCGACTGATGTAGAACGGGGTTCCAAGCCCGTTCGTGCGTGCAAGGTTCATCGTCAACGGGCTTGGAAGCCCGTTGGTACGTCCCGCCCCTCCATTCGGCTGAATTGTTACAAAAAGTCTAAGTGCTGATTCGAAACACGAACGATAAGACTTTTCACACTTTTCCTACTTTTAGAACTTTTCCCACCTCTGGGATGATTGGTTGCGTCCATAGGCCTCGCCGGGTTTCACGCGGCTCGGTGTTATTCTTCATCTGCTGGAGTTTCGGAAAGTTGCTGCAGGACTTCGGCGAGGTAGTCCGGCAGGTCGGAGGCGATCATGCCGGGCTGCGAAAGTTCGGCTGCGGCCAGATCGCCAGCCAGTCCATGAAGATAAACCGCCAGGCTCGCCGCATCAAACGGTTGCATCCCCTGTGCGAGCAGCGAGACGAGAATTCCCGTCAAGACGTCCCCCGTTCCGCCGGTTCCCATGCCGCTGTTGCCGGTGTCGTTGACGTACAGCCGTTCGCCGTCGGTGACGATGGTTCCGGCCCCTTTGAGCACGACGATCGCTCCGGTCAGACGCGCATATTCGAGCGCCACCTGTTCCCGTTTGTTTTGAATCTGAGGGATCGGGATTCCGGTCAGACCGGACACCTCCCCCGGATGCGGCGTCAGAATGCGGGGTTTCGTTGTGCGAGTTTGCAGCAGCGGAGAACCGGCGAGGTTGTTCAATCCGTCGGCATCGACGACGAGCGGCCGATCGAGATTTTCGTAGAACCGCGCCACGAGCTGATGCAGATCTTCGGATTGTCCGAGTCCGGGACCGATCGCGACGGCGGTCATCGAACTGGCCTTTTCGAACAGGGCGTCGTCTCCTTCGAGATCGATCCGGCCTTGCGAATCGCTCGGGAGCGGAACGGTCAGATACGACGGTTCGACCGACGCGACGATGTCGAGAATTTTGTCGGGCACGGCGAGAAAGACGAGTCCCGCGCCCGCCCGCAATGCGCCGAGACCGGCGAGGACGGCGGCTCCGCTCATGCCGCGGCTGCCGGCGACGATCAGGCATTTTCCGAAGGTTCCCTTGTGGCTCGATTGGGGACGTTCGGGGAGATCGGGAGGTTCGTTGACTCGTTTCATTTGTGTTCTTCTCTCAGATCGGCCATTCGTCCGGCGATCATGCCGGCGACGTAGCCCCCTTTGAAACCGCCGTCGATGTTGACGACGGTCACGTTCGACGCGCAACTGTTCATCATTCCCAAAAGCGCCGCCATGCCGTGGAAGTTGGCACCATATCCGACACTGGTCGGCACGGCCACGATGGGACACTTCACGTAGCCTCCGACGACCGAGGGG
>DATKCB010000256.1:0-11387 GCA_035513495.1 Planctomycetaceae bacterium
GCGACTGGATGCGCCGGTTGCAGGACAACCTGGGAGTGCCTGTGCAGCCGCAACCGCGTGATGCCCCACGATGCCGTCGATCCACGATGTGTTGACCTCCAGCATCGACATCATGCAGGTGCGCATTTCGCGCAGCCGCATCGCGGGAGAACCGCCCGACCTCATTGTCGCCCCGCGTCTGACCTATCTTCATCTGCTGGACTTTCAGTGTGCTGAGGAAGCAATCGAAGAAGGCCGCCGCGCGGTGCAGCGAGTCGCGCACATCCTGGCCGAGCTCAATCATGAATCGGCCTCGTTGCACAAATTCCCCACACGGTGAGCGAGAACACGGTGGCGCGGCTGATGCGTGCGCACGGTTTGCGGGCGGCCGGGAGCCGGAAGTTCCGTGTAACGACGGACTCGAAGCATTCGCTGCCAGTGGCGGAAAACGTGCTGGATCGCGAGTTCGCGCAGGAGTCTGCGGACCGGGTGTGGGTGTCGGACATCACGTACATCTGGACTCGCGAAGGTTGGCTGTACCTGGCGTGCGTGCTGGATGCGTACTCCAGAAAGATCGTGGGCTGGTCGATGCAGGAACGGATGACGAAGGAGCTGGTGCTGGATGCATTGCGGATGGCGCTGGGCCGCCGCCGTCCGGACAGTGCGGCGGGGTTGCTGCATCATTCGGATCGGGGGAGCCAGTATGCGAGTGCGGCGTACCGGGAGTTGTTGCGTGAGGAGAACATCACGTGCAGCATGAGCCGGAAAGGGAATTGCTGGGACAACGCGCTGATGGAGAGTTTTTTCGCAACGCTGAAGAAGGAGCGGATTCATCAGGAGGATTACGTGACGCGTTCGAGCGTGTTCGATTACATCGAGCGGTTTTACAATCGCGTGAGGCGTCATTCGGCGTTGGGGAATGTGAGTCCGGCGCAGTTTGAGGAGGCGGTTTAGTGGGCTCGGACCTCACCCACAAAGGCAAGTCCGGATTTGCCCTCGCTCCGCCGGTCGTCACTCGCCAGCCGTGGTGTGAGCGAGCGACGACCGGCTCCGACGAAGGCAAATCCTCCCAGGCGATTGAGCATAAAGACGAAGCAGTTTGACTAACCCATACTTGGCGCCCACTAAAACTGGGGAAGTTCATCCTTCTGCTTCCGCAGCCCTCCCGGACATCGCGAGTCGTACGTCAAAGTCATGGATTCAGTGACTCTCACACAAGTCACGGCGGAAATTATTCAAAACCCGCTCAGCCGATTGTGCGACGCGGCAGCTTTTTCCATGATTTCGTTCTCTTCCTCTGGATTGTTGGGCGAGAACGAGAGAGACATAGGAACCTGAATCTTGATCGGAGTCTCGTGTCCGACGTCTGCGTTGAAAATGTAGAATTGCCCCGGTTTCAGCTTCGGGATGTCGTCGCCGGAGCCTCCCTTCTGGGCCATCAGATCCTGAAGCGTCGCCAGGGAGGCCGGTGAATTATTGAGTCCGTAGAGATGGGTGGCGCAGTTGCCGACGATTTTCGTCTCGATGTCCTTGGGATGCTGCGTGGCGAACACGAGTCCGACCCGGTATTTGCGGGCCTGCGCCGCCAGCCGCATCACGCTTTCCTTGCATTCCGTCGATTTCTGCGAAGGGACGAAATCCCGCGCCTCGTCGATGACCAGCAGTCCGCGAAGCGGTCGATTGTTCGGTGGGGAAGGGTTTTGCTTCATCCAGGAGAACAGTTCCATCGCCAGTTGATTCAGGAACGAATGCGCCGCGTTCTGCCCCTTGAGCCGGACGAGGCTGATCACCGAGATGCGGACTGTTTCGCGAGTGCGGTCGTCTCCGAACAGCACGAGCGGATCGAGCGGCGAACCACCATCCTTCAACAGCGGATTCGCGGTCTGCTCGACTTTCAGACTACTCGCGATTTCCTGCGCCAGCTTCCGTTCGTTTCCGATTCCCAATTCAGCTTCCGAGGGTAACTCGAACAGAAATTCGATGAACCCGTTCAGGCCTTTATCGGGAAAGTGCTTGGCGAAGTATTCCAACGAGTGCTTGAGCACGCCGAAGCTGTTTCGGGCTTTCTGAGAATTCCCCGCTGCGACAATCGCCTTCAAGCCGTCACAGGCCATCATCACGGCGTCGTTCAGTTCCTCGGGATCGTCCTTGACCGGCCGGAAATCGGGCAACGGTCGCAGGCAGAGAGGATTCCCGGTGCTCAATGATCCGGGCGTCCAGACGATCTGTTCGACCTGCCGTTGCAGCCGCTCCGCGCGCTCGGAATCGCCTTCTCCCCAGCCTTCTGGCGGCTCAAGCCAGGGATGATCGAACAGGCACATGTCCTGCGCGCAGTCCACGACGATCGACGGAATCCCGGCCAGCGCGGCTTCCTCGACCAATCTCCGTACAGTCACCGACTTCCCGGAACCGGAGCCTCCCAGGATCATCGTGTGTTTCGCCAGGACCGGCAGTGGAAGAGTCAGAGTATCGCCCAGCGTGCCCAGTCCCAGCATTCTTCGTCCGAACGGCAGTTCGGTTTTATCGTTGACGATCGAAGACGAACGAGTAGGAACTGGAGGTGACACCGGTTTCTCGACCGGTTTCGGCGGAATGTCCAGTTTGGCCGATCGCATGTCCGATATTTGCGAGACGGCGGAACTCGACTCGGCGGCTGGAGCAGAAGGAACCGGAGCGACTTCGGGTTCCTCGACCGGTTCTATCTGACGCGTCGAGTCCAGGGCTGGATCGGGGGAGGTCTCATGCGCGAATCGTGTGCCGAAGGTGAGGACTTCGCCGAGTCCGAGCTTGCTGACCGGCTGACGTTGCTGGAGCCACTCGTTGAAGTCCGGATCCCGATTTTCTGCGAGGCGCTTGAGAGCCGCGAGCGTTCGCAGTTCGTCCTCGCTCGGAGCGTGAAAGCGGCCCCCGGCTTGTTGGAACGATCGGGTGAGACTTTCCGTTTGCGTCCCTCCCGGCGGTTGCGAGCTACGGACGATCAGCAGGTGTCGGAAATGGAGCGACTTGTCGATTCCCGACTGCGTCATCGCTGCTTTCAATCGCGTGCGATACGATGCGTGATGCCGACGCTGCAACGCCCGCACGCAGTAATGATCCTCTCGGCTTTCCTGGAGGTGATCGACGATCCTCAGTCGGGCGTGCAGCGGTTTGGTCGTCTTGCCTCCCGAGAACTGCTGCTCGACGACCGGTTCCACATGATCCGGAAATGTTCGTTCGTGCTCGCGGACGAGGCAATCAAAGGCGGTGCAGTAGAGCGGTGCCAGTCGTTCGTCATCCTGCTTTTCTTCGAGCAACCAACCAGGATCGACTTGCGCGCGCAGCGCGAGGAATCGCTCATCGAGCGATTGGAAACGATTGACGGATTGGTGCTGTGTACTTGGTTCCGGACTCCGTGAATGAATTCGTTCAAACTTGAATAACTCGGTCACCGCTCCCGCATGTGCGCATGACTGGCGGTGCTGTTCGCACAACTTGAGCACCTCCCGAGCTGATTCGTTTCGAAGTTCGTCGATTGCTTCGGGACGGAAGGGCCACGTCTCGTAAGGAGGATCGAACGACGTTGTCCGGTAGGCGGGAGCCAGACGCTCGCGGATCAACATGCGATACACGTCAGGGCTCACGGGACGCTGCAATTGTCTCGGCGATTCGAATCGGTCGAGATAAGTCGAGAGGACCATCTCATTTAACAGGTGCAGAGTCGATTCGACGCACGAAACCACGGTCAGCGTATTGAACGTGGTATCCGCCATGGCCCCAAAGCCTCCGCCGATCTGTTCGATAATCGAGCGGGCGGTCCCCTCTTCTTCCGAGGCCAGACCACCGAGATTCCGGGCTTGATGTTTCACCTGTTGCACGATCGGGTCGAGTTGGTCGAACGCAACGACGGTCGGTCCACTGAGGCTCATGAACCACGACAGAGCGCGGACGAGTTCACTCGGACGCCGTTGCCGATTCGAAAAACCGAGTTCCGAACGAAGCTCATCCTCGATTTCCAGGCATTGCAACCAGGCGTATCCGGCAGCGGCCACGTCCTGGTCCAGCGAGTTCAGACAGATGAGTGCACGCACGACGTCCTGATGTTCGAGCGCTTCACGCGGATGGGTTTTCCGAAGAGTTGTCACGATTCGGCCGATGTCGTCGGCGAGTGCTGTCGTTTTACGTTTGGCGAGGACTTCAAGATTTCGGCCCGCGACATCTTCGCGACTCACTCGGCTGATGAAACGATGTAGCAGAATTTCGTATTGGAACTTCTCATCGCGGTAGCGGGTCTGCAAGGAATCCAGGTAGCCTTGCAGCACCACCTCCCAGAAGTCGCGGACGTCGGTCATATCGACCAGTACGAATCCCGCCTTCTGCCGGGCGGCTTCCTGACGCATCGCGCCGATCAGGTGCGTCTTCCCCACGCCCCCACTGCCGATCGTGAACCAGCCGAGCGGAGAGCGACCACTGCCGTCTCGCATCGATTCCAATTTCTCGGCGAATTCCCTGCGGATTTCCCCATGCAACTCGGGAACGTCCCCAACTGCATCGTGCCAGACATCCTGAAGTCGGGTGGCCCAATTGAAATCGACCTTGCGAAAGGCGTTCAGAGCTTCGGTCGTAGCAACGCGGTTCATGTGATTTTCCAATCGGAGTCAAAAATCGGGAGTCGGTGGAAATAATCCCACACCGGGTGTCCGGTGGGTCTCAATGTCTTACTTCCCTTGGTAATAGATCACGTGACGTTCGTTCCCGGTGCTCGTCTGCAACGCCGCATCACGATCTTCAGGTCCGATCTCCTGGGGGTTATCCAGCGGATACATTGAGAGTTCTCCGTCGCGTTCCATTTCGAGGAGCTTCGCATCGAGCACCGAACGCTCCGCGTCGATGTTTCGCCTCAAATCGGACAATCGCACGCGGACATTGCGCTGCCCATGCCCCAACCCGAGACACGCAGAACGGATCCGTTCGGTCAGATCGGTGGATTGCTGCGTATCCATCGTGGTTTCTTGGGTGGTCGCAGCTTCGGGCTTCCGCTGCTGCGCTTGCAGGACAAATTGACCGAACGATTTCGTGTGATTCTGCGCGGCGAAGTAATCCGCCAGCAGCTTGAGCAGTCGTTCCAGAATAGGGATCGCCTGAGTCGAGCGGGTGTTGAGCTCGTCGGCCAGATGCTCCTGGCACCAGTTCCACCCCTTGTCCTCCAGTGTGAGGTAGGTGGCCGCTCGACTCTTGGGATCCCGTTTGCGCTTCTCTTCCGCGATGAAGCCTTCGCGAACCAGCGCCTTCCGCTTGCCCGCGGTCAGGCTGGTGTTAATGTCTTTCAGGAATTCGCCCTCCTCGGTCACGGCGAGTCTCCAAACGAGCATCCGTTGTAAGGCATCCAGTTCAAAACTCATACTGTTATCTCTCGCTGAAGGGGATGTTGCTGTCGAAATCGAACGAACTCTCGAATCCGTTCACATGCTAACGCGGGATCCTGTACGACGAAATCGTGAGGCAGACGCAGAACCAGATAGCCACTGAGGGTCAATTCATAATCACGTTCGCGATCGGCATGGAAGGCCGAGCGACTCGAGTGCCATCCGTAGCCGTCGATTTCAACCACGATCCGACCTGCTTGCCAGAGCAAATCGACAATGAATCTGTTTTCGAACACGGATTGCACGCGCTGATTGAATCCGAACAGCTCCCGGAGCTCCTCATCTCCCTGGAGTTGTTTCGCCATCAGTTGCTCGCCGGGACTGGCGGGATGGGGACGTCCGATGATCGGACACACCAAGTGCTTTTGTTCCTCGGTGGGTGCGGGAGAAGGAGACTCCGGTGCCGAATCGGCTTCCTCTTCCGGTTTCCCTCGTTCGACCGGACCTGGCGGCCAAATCTGCGACCCCGAGTTGATGGCATCCAGCTCGTGCCGATCGGTCAGTTCCGTCGGAAGAACCGCCAGCACCGTCGCGTCCGCCTCGCGGGCCAGCCATTCCAGCGCGCGAGCCAACCCCAAAAGCCGCTCGGACGAGGGATCGCGTTCAGTGACGAACACCGCCACGAGTAACTGCCCGTCGCTCAACGCCAGACGGAGTTGCCTTGCCTGAACGGTCGGGGAGAACTGTTTCATCAGGGGAGATTGATTCGCGTAGCTCCGCGTCGCCGCCTCCGCGAGCCATTGCGGATTGACGAGCCGATGGTCCCGGCAAACCCGGCTTGCGGCGACGGGAAACTCCCTCCGACAATCGAGCGAATATTTTCCGTTGTACCAATCCGGCCACAACAGAAGCAGCGCGTGCGCCAACTCGGAGAGCAACGCTTCGGTCAGCAAGTGGACGTTCTGAATGCGGTCGAGTTCCACGCTGACGAGACGCAGCTCGTCGGTCGTTTCGACCCATGCCTCCAGATCCCATCGAACCCGATCGGGCTCGTCGGAGAACAGGCAAGTGGCCTGATGTGGAATGATCGTCTGCTCAATCCGCATGGTTCGCTTTGCTTAGAGTTGTCTGTCACCCGACCCCGACGTTCCGCTCCCGTGAACCTCCCACTTGAGACGGCACACGCGACAAGCAGAATGGAAAGCCCGCTGTATTTGGTTTAGGGCTCGAATCTGCTGAAGGAATCGATCCGGGAGCAGATTGCTGCGCTAGCAGCGGCGACTCCCAGAACAAAAGAAACAGTGTAAGCGAGGACGACGAAGGATCATAACGTCATTTTGAAAGTCAGATCGCTGGGAGTGTCTCCGTCACTCAGTCCGACCCCCGGCATGTTCTGCCAGAACGACAGCACTTCATCACAGTCGAAATCGGACATTTCCATCGGTTCATGCGGCATATTTCGTTCCTTAACTTACGCTCAGGCTACCAAAAGCTGAAAGACACGCTCCTCTGCTTCGGGTTCACGCACGACAGCGTGACCGAATCAGCCCTCATGAGATGTTTCGGAGGAACTGTTCCCAAGTGAGAGCATCTCCCTCGGGGAGGTTTTCGACACCCAACCGCCGAAGCAGGTACAGCAACTGTGCTCGGTGGTGCATTCCATGCGTAGCGAGGTGGACAATCACGCCGCCGAACGATTTCTCTGTTGGTGGATCGTCGAGTGTGTCCAGAAATGTGTCATCGAGCCGGTGCTGGTCAACCAGAACACGGGAGAACTGAGCAAGTTCCGACGAGGCGATCTCGTGTCGTTGTGAAAGCATTGCGATGGATTGATTCGGCACAGGCCGGGATCGAACGCCGTTGCCTTTCATCAAATCGGTCCAGCACTCGATATTCCAGACGATGTGTTCGAAAGTTCGCCGAACCGTTCGATGCCCGAGAGACGATATACGACACAAAGTCCTTCGATCTGCTTCCAAGGCTTGCGTCAGAATTGGAACAATCCGGCTGCGATGACGTTGAGATGCTGACGCACTGTCGATCTTTTGACTCACATGTACATGGATGTTGGGTGATCGACACACTTCTCGGTGTCCAATGAAAGTGGCGGGTCACTTTACCCGCATTTGCACCAACTCCACCGACCGGCCATCGGGGTCTCTGACGATAGCACGCAGCCCCCACGGCGACTGCTTCAGATCACTCACGACTTGCACATCGTGATTTCGTAGTGAGGCAAGAATCGATTCCACATCAACAACCTCGAATCCAAGCCGAGTGGTTCGCTCCACTTCGCATTCCGATTGAGCGGGGTAGATTTCCATGACCAGACTACCAGATTCGGCAGCCCAGTGAACTGGACCTTTCCCGTGCTGCTCTTCCTGAAAACGCAGGCCGAGCAATTCGTAGAAGTGAACTGTGCGAGCCGGTTCTTGGGATCGGATCACAAGCAGGTTGAGTCGAGCGGCTGTCACGGCTGTCTCCCTGTCATACTGGACCATTCATCCAGTCCTACATTGGCTGCGGCGACCTTGCCGCTCGACTGGCCCAGGAATTGGACGTTCCCAATCAACTCTGGAGTACCTTTCTGATTGAACACGGACGCGGCGGCTTGGAAATCGATGACGAGCGCCACACTGAAGCCGAGCTGTATCTGCGTTCGCGCTGGCGGACCAACTCACGAAGCGCGAGCGACTCGCTGTTCGTACCGCCGATCACACTTCCCGTCAACCAATTTGACGATTTCCCTTGGAGCGTGAATGATTGCTCGGGCCGCCCTCCGGTTTCCTGGAAAGACGATCCGCGGTTGACAGCCGGCGCGAATGCCGTGTGTCGAATGGCAGAGAGCCTGGGGCGACATGAACTCGTGGAGTGGGTTCAGGAAAAGGAGCCCTTCTGGAGAGGCAGGGTTCCGCCGATTGGTTGTGAACTTCAAATCCCGCTCGGCGACCCGAACGTGAGTCTGTTGAAAAGCAAACGCTCAGAGGACTGGGGATCCCTTCTCCCCGACGACCGGAATATCGCGGCATGGTGGAGGCGGCGTTCCGGCCAGCGGCCTCCTGGCATGCAATGTTGCTGGGACCGATACTGCTCCACGAATTGGGAATCATCGATCTCCCGCAAGAGATGGCGTTACACATTTCGATCCAGGGAGCAATCGGGGATCAAATTCGATATCTGGCGACGTGCGCGTCGTTTATCCACACCGGTCGCCGCAAACGACCGCATCGGGCGCTGACACGCGTCATGAGCAAAGGTCTTGTCTGCCGCAACAGCGAGATTGAACAGTGCGTGCCCGAACTGCCAGCGCAAAGCCGAACGGAGATTCGACTGCACCGATGTTTCGCCGAGGCTGATGAAAACGACCGAGTCTCTCTCGACATGTCGTACATCGACGACATTCTCGCAACTCATCTGCTGGCCACTGCGGCGATGTCCCCGGAAAGAGATCTTGCGGAACTCTACGTCGCGTTCGGTGATGCGGTGGCCAACGCTATCGGCCAGCTTCCGCCAGAATTTGCAGAGTACCTGACTTCCGACTTCTACCAGTCCACCGGTGATCCTCACGACCCGGAACTTCTTGATTTCGTCCCCATCGTGCGCAAATTCAAAGAAATCCGCGAAATCGTGAAGCGAGACGGCCTGCGAGCAGAATTGGAACAGACCTTTCTCAGGATACGAGACGATTCCGTATGGAGGATTCTAAAAGTGCTGACAGGCTCGAAAGCCGCAGCTTTGAAGGAATGGGACCCGGACCGGTCTCCGCATTCAAATTTGTGGGCGTAGTCATTTCACGGAGCTTGCGCTCGCGTTGCTCAGCTTCCTTGCGATCGGTCCAGAGCAGGAATTTGTTTTGCTGAAGTTTGCCGGTCCGGGTCCGCTTCTAACCAATCTGACGAGAGTAGTAGCCGCGTGAATCGGGTTTCCATCCGCGTCGCGTTCGAGAGGCCATTGCACACGATTTTTGATACGCCTTATCGGAACATTAGGGCAAAAATCGAGATCTTATAAGAACATTTATCGGAAAATCGCGAGGCGCGGGCGTCCGAGCAATGTCATGAAAACCCTGAATACACCGTATATTCCATAAAAACAGCCACTTGCCTGAAAAAAGCAAGTGGCTATTTGATGGAGGCGGCGGGAATTGAACCCGCGTCCTGTGATTCCTCCATTGAAGCTTCTACGTGCATAGTTTGCCGATTGATCTCACTGAATTCGGCTCAGCAAACAAAGCCTCCTCCAGCCAGCCAACAACTTGTCTTACTCCCGCCGTAGTCGGCGCTGAACGGGAGCCAGCCTGATTTTGTGACCGGCAGTCGGACTCCTCAGGCGAGGATTCCTAAGCCGGTGACTGCTTTACGCAGCCAGTGCCAGATTAGGTTTGGCAGTTATTGTGCGATCAGCTTTTTACGTGGCCGGCTGATCAACCACGGCACGCCACCTCAATTTCTGGTAACCCAGTCGAAGCCAGTCGCCCCCCTTTTATGGGTAAAGAGTTAAAGGTGAAAAGTCAGAACCCAAGAGTCGAGGTCGTGAATCGGGCGCTCCACGGACACGAAACTCATTTCTCAGGTTCAGTTTGCTCACACGAAAGCCATCAACTGCTCGTCGAGTAGGCAGATCTCACAGATCAACCAAGCCTTCGCTCACTCGCGATCAAGTCGGTCGCCGCCAATTCACGAAGTCTTGGAGTGGAATTATACCCGATCCGCCGCTGACACTCAAGAACTCGATTTCGAAGGGATTTTTTAGAAGACGAGCATTAGCCCCTCATTAAACCATGGAATGTTCAGAGCGAACTCGAATTTTCAACTCGCTGGGAATCGTTGCGGATCTCCGGGGATTGGCTGCGACATGGTCGAGATGAGCCTGCTTGGGAGCTGTACGGGAAGGAGGATTTGGGATTGGCACAAGACTTGCGGAACGAGACTTGCCCACTGCTTTCTCCTCTCCGTCGCGGCTCAGCGACGGAAATCCCATCGCCAGGGAAGGCGATGCCGTTGTCTCATGAGAGACAGGAGGTTTCGATGAACGAATTTCGTGTCAACACCCGCCAGAAAGATCTCGAATCGGAGGATTACGACTCGGTTCGTCGACCTGTTTTTTCCAATTCCCAGTCGATTTCGCGAGTTGAAGTGGTCTGGTGTTGTTCGGAATGCGGGTTCCATTTTCTGGACCAGAAGCCACCGTCGAATTGTCCTCGCTGCACGGGTTTATGGAATCCCCCCGAGGCTTGAGGGCGTCTAGCGGAAACTCTCTTACCAGGCGGTCCAGCCTCCGTCGACCAGCAGGTTCAGGCCGGTCAGATAGCTGCCCGCGTCGCTGGCCAGCAGTAACAACGCTCCCTTCAATTCGTGAGGCTGACCCATCCTGTGCATCGGGGATTTCTGATTGAGCCGCTCGACCATCTTGGGGGGTGCCTTCTCCGATGGGAATGGACCGGGGCTGAGGCAGTTCACGCGAACGTTGTCCTTCGCCCAATACACCGCGAGATGCCGCGTCATGTGGACGATCCCACCCTTGAGTGCGTGATAGGAAACCGGACTCGCCGCGCAGATGTCCGCATACGCGTCGGGATACGAGCCGACGACTCCGTACATCGAGCCGATCATCACCACGCTACCGTAAGCATTTCTCGCTACGCATTGCTTGCGAAATAACCGAGAAAGCAAAAAGTAACCTGTCGCGACCGACAGCAGTTGATTGAATTCTTCGGAGGTCACATCGGTCCAATCGTGGGGTGCGGGGTGCGTGCCGTTGTTGATCAGGATATCGATCTGACCGGCGGCTTCGAGTGCCGCCTGGAATCCCGTCTCGATTTTCGCTTCGTCGAGATAATCGATCTCGACTGCGTGATGAACTCCCTTGACGGAAGGAAGTTCGGACACCACTGCTTCCCCCTTCGCGCGGTCGCGGCTCGCGACGACAACCGTCGCACCGGCTTCCGCAAGCGCGTTGGCAAATGACCGCCCGAGGTATCCGCTCGCTCCGGTAATCAGGGCGGTTTTCCCCGTGAGATCGAAAAGTTCCCAGACAGTCGGTTCAGTCATGATTGAGATCGATCCA
>DATKCB010000257.1:0-14745 GCA_035513495.1 Planctomycetaceae bacterium
GTGCAGACGGCGTGGGCGAACAACCCGTCGTTGTCGCGAATGGCGCGGAATGCCGAAGCGGCCTGGGACCGTACGCGGATTGTCAAGGCGTTGCCCGACCCGATGATCGGGACGAATGTATTCGGGCATCCGATCGAGACGGCCGCAGGCTCGCAGCGTGCCAACTTGAGTTTTTCGCAGATGGTTCCGTGGCTGGAGAAGCTGACCGCGCGCGAGCAGCAGGCGATCTACGAAGCGATGGCGATGGATCAGATGTTCAAAGCGGCCCAGTTGCAGATCGAGATCGAGGTCAAAACGGCGTATTACAAACTGTACGAAGCGCGCCGCGAGATGGAGATCGTCGAGGCGAATCGAAGTCTGCTGGAATCGGTTCTGGAACTCGCCACGGCGCGGGTCGCCTTGGACGCTCCTCAGGGGGACGTCTTGCTGGCCACGGTCGAACTCGGCAAGCTCGAAGAACGCCGCCTGGCTCTGCGGCAGAAAGAAACGTCTCAATCCGCCGAGCTGAACCGGCTGCTCAATCGACCGGCCGGGACCCCGACCCGCGTACCCGTCACCATTCCGTTTCCCGAGGTGGCGTGGGAGTATCAGTTGCTGCTGGACCGTGCGTTGATGTATCAGCCCGAAATCGAGGTGGCGCGGCTCAAAACGCACGCGACGACGTGGGGTATCGAAATCGCGAGCCTGCAACGGAAACCGGACGTGCAACTGAACCTGAACTGGTTTTTCATCGACGACAATCGCCACAGTTCGCCGATTGTCAGTGTGGGTGAAGACGCGTGGTCGGTCGGGGCGATGGTTACGGTGCCGCTGTGGCGCGAGAAGAACGACGCGATCGAATCGGAAGCGATTCGCAAACATCAGTCCGCCAACGCGGAAATCGAGGATGTGACGCAAAAATATCAGTCGCGGATCTTCGATCTGCTGGATCAGGTCCGGACGGCCGAGCGGACGATTGAGCTGTATCGCGACAATATTCTGCCGCAATCCCGGCAGACGCTGGACTCGGATCAGCAGGCTTACGCTGAATCCAAAGTGGAATTCGACCGGGTGATTCAGGACTTGCGGAATGTTCTCGAACTCGAAATCGGTTATCATAGAGCGGTGACCGCCCTGGCCATCAGCCTGGCACGATTGGAGCAGGCGACCGGTTCGGTGCTGGTTCCCGTCGAAGAATAACTGTCCGAGCTTGAGAGGGTTTCGTTCGATGAATGGCTCTCCCGAAGAACCAGAAGTGTCGGCTGCGCCTGCCGCCCCTCACCCGGCGGATCGGCCGAACTCGGAGCAGGCTCCCCGTAAGTTTCAGACAACGTTTTTCCTCCGGGTCGGTCTGCAAATGGCGGCTGTGATCGTTTCCGGAGTCGGGGTGGTGATTCTGCTCGCCGTGGCCCAGCACTTCGGGTATCTCGAAGAGACGGGCGTCACGGCCGGCACACCGGGAGCGGAATACACCTGTCCGATGCATCCGCAAATCCGGCAGACGACTCCGGGACGCTGTCCGATTTGCGGAATGAAACTGGTTGAGGTGCAAGTTGCTCCTGACAATCGCGATCAAACCGATACGCAGATTGCGCTCGCCTCCCGACGTCTGGCGCAGATCGAGACGGCCCCGGTCACGCGCAAAACGGCTTATCGAACGCTGCAAACCGTCGGTTCTCTGGCGATCGACGAAAGCCGAAAATCGGTGATCGCCGCCTATGTGGACGGCCGGATCGAACGCGTCTTCGCCGATTACACGGGAGTGCACGTTCGCAAGGGGGATCATCTGGCCGAACTCTACAGTCCCAATCTGTACGCCGCACAGGTGGGGTTTCTGACCAGCCGCGCGGCTTTGGAGAAGCTCAATCCGAACACGCTCCCGATCGTGAAAGAAACGCAGGAAAAACTGGCGGCCAACTCGCGAAATCAACTGATCGAACTCGGGATGACCGAACAGCAGCTCACCGAACTCGAGGAGAGTAACCAGGCGCGGTCGCGATTGACCCTCTACACCGAAATTGACGGGACGGTCATCAAGAAACTGAAAAACGCGGGGCAATACGTCAAAGCGGGCGAACCGATCTACGAGGTCGCCAATCTGTCGACGATCTGGCTGATGCTGGAGTTGTATCCCGAAGACGCCGCACTGGTTGGCTTCGGCCAGCGCGTCGAGGCGGAGATTCAATCGCAACCGGGAGTGCTGCACCTGGGACGGGTGGCGTTCGTCGACCCGGTCGTCAATCAGATGTCGCGCACGGTCGGGGTTCGAGTCGAATTGAGTAACGAAACCGGCAAGCTTCGTCCGGGAGATTACGCCAGCGCTCGAATCACAATGCCGATTGGATCGGAAGGGGAAGTGTATGACGATCTGCTGGCGGGAAAATGGATCAGTCCGATGCACCCGCAGATCGTCTCGGACACTCCGGGGGACTGTCCGATCTGCGGAATGGAGCTGGTGCCGACTTCGAAATACGGCTTTTCGGAGGAACCTGTCCCCTTGCCGAAAGTGTTGATGGTGCCGCGTGAAGCGGTATTGATGGCGGGAAAAAACAGTGTGATTTATGTGGAAACCGAACCGGGCCGGTTCGAGATTCGTCCGGTGACACTCGGTCCGATGACGCGGACCGAAGTTGTGATTCTGGACAATCTCAAAGAGGGGGACACAGTTGCCACGGCGGGGAATTTCCTGATCGATTCGCAGATGCAACTGGAGGGAAAGCCGTCGCTGATCGACGCCCATCGAGCGAAGGAGATACTCGAAAACAAGGGGCCTCTCCAATCCGATGAGATCCACATTGTCCCGCTGGCCGGTGCCGCCGGTGACCAGCTCGAACAGTTTTTCTCGGCGTACTTCATCATTCAAAAACAGCTTGCCGACGACAAAAAGCTGACGGAATCGCAGGTGCAGAGTCTCGTCTCTGCGGGTGAGGAATTGCTGAAAACATCCGATCTTCCGGAGCCGCAGCGCGACTCGATCGATGCAATTCTCAAAGCGGCCGAGCATCTGCATCACATGGATCTCGCCGCGGCGAGAGAGCAATTCAAGACCGTCAGCCATCGCACCCTGCTCATCGCCTTCTCGCTCCGGAAGGAAGGTGCCGAGTCGGGCTTCGTGCATTTTTATTGTCCGATGGTGAAAGGAGGCGGGGGAGACTGGCTGCAAGCGTCGGGGCCTCTGCGGAATCCCTACTTTGGCAGTGAGATGCTCTCCTGCGGCGAACTCGTTCACGAACTCCCGCCCGTGGGCCATCTGAAACAGTCGAAAGCGGAATGATGCTGAATTCCCTCATCCGCTTCTGCATCAAAGAACGTCTGATCGTCAGCATCTTCACGGTGCTGCTCGTCGGCTGGGGAATCTACTCCGCCCGCAACATCCCGATCGATGCGATTCCCAACGTCGGCGAGAATCAGGTGATCGTTCTGGCGGCCTGGCCGGGACGATCTCCGATCGATGTTGAAGATCAGATCACCTATCCGCTCTCGATCGAATTGCTGTCGGTTCCGGGAGCCGAGCACGTTCGCGGAAAGAGCATGTTCGGGTACAGCTTCGTGCAGGTGACGTTTGCCGATGATGTGGATTTCTACTGGGCGCGATCGCGCGTGGTCGAGCAACTCACCACCGTCGCGGGTCAACTTCCCGAAGGGGTCTCTCCCGAACTCGGGCCCGACGCCACCGGTCTGGGACAGATTCTTTATTACACGCTCGAACCGACTGCGGGGATGACGCTGTCCGATTTGCGTTCTCTGCAGGACTTTGTCATCAAATACGAATTGCAGTCGGTCGCGGGAGTCAGCGAAATTGCCAGTGTGGGGGGTTACGTTCGCCAGTATCAGGTGGAGGTCAATCCGGATCAGTTGCGGTTTCACGGCGTCACGCTCGACGAACTGATCAAGGCTGTTCGCGCCTCGAATATCGACGTGGGGGCCAAGACGATCGAATCGAGCGGGATGGAATTTATCATCCGCGGAAGAGGCTTCATCGGAGCGGAGGGCGATCTCGGCAAGACGATTCACGACATCGAAGAAACCGTCGTCCGCAGCCAGCAGGGAATTCCGATTCGGATCCGCGATCTGGGACAGGTTCAAGTCGGCCCGGATTTCCGCCGCGGTGCGATCGACCTGAACGGAACCGAAGCCGTCGGTGGCGTGGTCGTCATGAGATTCGGAGAAAATCCCCGGGAAGTCATTCAGCGCGTCAAAGCGAAAATGAAGTTTCTCGAAGCGCAAAGTCTCAACGGAGTGAAGTTCAATCTGGTTTACGACCGCACGCATCTGATCGAAGAAACAGTCGCCACGCTGTCGAATGCATTGAAAGAAGAGGTCATCGTCACGATCGTGGTGATCCTGCTGTTTCTGCTGCACGTCCGGGCGAGCATCGTCGTGGCGTCCACGTTACCGCTGTCCGTGCTGTTCGCTTTCATCGCGATGGAGACATTCGGTATCGACGCGAACATCATGTCCCTGGCGGGAATCGCGATCGCAATCGGGGAAGTGGCCGATCTGGGAATCATTATTTCGGAAAACATTTACCGGCACCTGGCAGACTGGGAGTCGAACGGCGCGAAGGGTGGAAAACCGCGCCGCCTGGAGGTGATTTACGAAGCCACGACGGAAGTCTCGGGAGCCGTCGTGACCGCCGTCTCGACAACCATCGTCAGTTTCCTGCCCGTCTTTTTTCTCACCGGGCGAGACTATCGCCTGTTCGTTCCCCTCGCGTGGACGAAAACATTTGCGATGATCGCCGCGCTCCTGGTGGCGGTGCTTCTGGTCCCCGTCATGAGTCGATTGTTTCTGCACCCCAGTCGGCGGGGAGTTCTGAAAACCTGGTTGGCGAGTCTCGGTTGCGGACTGCTGGCAGCCGGTCTCGCCTGGATTTACTGGGGCGATTCACTCCCGCATGAGCGGAATTGGCCGCTTGAAGCTGTCATGGCGATTGCTTTTTTGATCGGGGCGCTCGCCGGGTTTTTGCTGTCTCGGGAGCAGTTGCGCTCCATCGACGAAAATCCGACGAGCCGATGGATTGCCAAACTCTACGCCCCGACACTGCGCCTGTTCTTGCGTCACAAACTGGCATTTCTGAGCGTTCCGCTGTTAATTGTGATCGTCGGAGTCGGTGCCTGGATCGGGTTGCCGACGGTGTTAAAGCCGTTCGAACAATCGGCACGGTGGGTCGGCGCCGAACTCAATCATCTGCCCGGTTACGTGGAAGTCAAACATACTTTCACCGGTCTCGAGACCGATGACTGGATCGCGCTCGATGAAGGAAGCTGGTTTTACATGCCGACGCTTTATCCGGCAGCGAGTCTGTCGCAGGCGATGCAAGTCCTGCAGACCCAGGACGCGCTGATTCATCAGATTCCCGAGGTCGAAAACGTGCTCGGGAAAATCGGCCGCGCCGAATCCGCACTCGATCCGGCTCCGATCGCCATGATCGAAACTTATGTGATGCTCAAACCCAAGTCCCAGTGGCGGGAAGGGATCACCGAAGAAGACATCTGGGAAGAAATCAATTCCGCGGGAATGTTGCCGGGAGTCACTCCCGCTTCACCGCTGCAGCCGATTGAAGGCCGGGTGGTCATGCTTCAAAGCGGCATCAAGGCTTCGATGGCAATTCGAATTTATGGAGACGATCTCGACGAACTGGCGACCGCAGCCACGACCATCGCCGATCAGCTCCAGGAGAGTCCGTACGTCCGCCCGGGGAGCGTGAATCCGGACATCGTGATGGGAAAACCTTACGTCGAGTTCGAGGTCGACCGCGCAACTGCCGCCCGTTTCGGAATGTCGGTCGCCACGGTCAACGAAGTGATCGAGGCCGCGCTGGGGGGAATGAACGTAACTCAAACCGTTGAGGGACGCGAACGATATCCGATTCGCGTTCGTTATCAGCGAGACCTCCGCGAACGGATCGACGAGTTGAAACGGCTTCCCGTCGTGGCCCGATCGGGCGAAGTTGTTCCGCTGGAAATGCTCGCCAAAATGAGTACCGTCTGGGGACCGGGCATGATCAGCAGCGAAGACGCCCGGCTGGTGGCGCACGTCATGTTTTCTCCCTCCGGTGTGGTCGGCGATCTCGAAACAGCGCGACTGGTGGAGGAATCTTTAAAGCAAGCGGTTGAGAGCGGGAGAGTTCCGCTCCCGACGGGCTACACGCTGCAGACAGTCGGGTCTTTCGAAAATCAGATCGAAGCCAACCGGCGGCTGAAGCTGATCGTTCCGATCGTCATTCTGATCAACATGATGCTGATCTACCTGCAGTTTCGGAAGTTGCCGATCACGCTGGCTATCTTCTCTGCCATTCCGGTCTCGTTTGCGGGAGGAATGATTACGCTGGCGATCTTCGGGATCGAAATGAATACCGCCGTCTGGATCGGATTCATCGCGCTGTTCGGGATCGCGGTCGACGACGGAGTGATCATGGCGACGTACCTCCAGCAATCGTTTAAAAATAACAAACCAACATCGATTCAGGGAATCCGGGATGCCGTCGTCGAGGCGGGTCTGAAGCGGATTCGTCCATGCCTGATGACGACGTTGACGACATTCTCCGCGCTCACGCCGATCATGCTCGCCACCGGCCGCGGAGCGGACGTCGCCCGTTCGATGGCGATTCCGGTCTTCGGTGGGATGGCGTTCGAACTGATCACGCTGTTCGTCCTGCCGGTCCTCGACTGCAGCTACCGCGAACTTCGCTTTCGGACCGGACAACCGGATCTTGAGGAGACTTAAATTTAGCTCGTGCCGAACATGATGAGAGTCGGGAGTTCGCCCAATTGAAAGTGCGCGGTCCGGCAACGAACGCTCCGTTTCTGAGACACGAGACGTTCAACGGTTCAGCGATAAACTGCCGAACGCCCGAATCTGTGCTGTAATGGCGAGTTCGGTGGGAAGCCGTTCCATCGAACTGGCTCCGTAAAATCCGTCAATCTGCGGGACGTGTTTGAGAATGTAGGCCGCGTCTTCAGGCATTGCGATCGGGCCTCCGTGACACAATACGAAGACGTCATCTCGAACCGCACGCGCTGCGTCGAGAATCGCCTTGATCTCGGTCACACATTGCTTGAGTGTCCGGGACGTTTTCGCTCCGATGGTCCCCTTAGTCGTCAGTCCCATATGCGCCACGATGATGTCGGCACCGGCTTGAGTCAGTAGTTTTGCCTGCACAGCATCGAAGGCGTAGGGGGTCGTGAGCAGATCCATTTCGTGAGCCGCCGCGATCATTTCGATTTCGAGATCGAAGCCCATCCCGGTCTCTTCCAGATTCGCGCGGAACGTTCCGTCGATCAGGCCGACTGTCGGAAAATTCTGAACTCCCGCGAAGCCGAGTTCTTTCAGTTCGCGTAAAAAGCAGTCGCGAATCATGAAGGGATCGGTCCCGCATACTCCGGCGAGGACGGGAGTGTACTCGACGGCTGTCAGAACCTCGAACGCCATTTCTTTGACGATTTGATTGGCGTTACCGTACGGCATCAATCCGGACAGCGACCCGCGCCCCGCCATCCGATACCGGCCGGAATTGTAGATCACAATCAGATCGATCCCGCCTGCCTCTTCGCACTTGGCCGAAATGCCGGTTCCGGCTCCTCCTCCGAGAATCGGTTGACCTTGGGCAACCTTTTCGCGGAGCGTCTTCAGAATCTCCGAACGGGATGCCGTCATTCCGATGTTCTCTCGATAAAAGTCAGGTCGATGGTATCCGCTTTCGGCTTTCCGCTTGAATCAAGACGCCGCCTCGGCATCGAACCCCTTGAGCAGTTCCTGATCCCATTCTTCGAGCAGCGGCCAGTCGGTGGCGCACGTTCCGAAGTCGGACATGTGCAAATACGTTTCGAGCCGGTCGATGGTTCGCTGGATCATGGCCGGATCCTTGCGGAAGATCGGACCGTGACTCGGGAGCAGCCATTTCGCATCGCAATCGCGGATCCGTTTCAGAGACTCGATGAAGTCCGGGATGTCCGAACCGTGATGCGCGTCGATGTTACCCACACCTCCGTCGCGAAACAGGTTGTCTCCCGAAAACAGCAATTCCCCCATCTTCAGAGCGAGCTGGCTGTTGGTGTGTCCGGGTGTGTTCCAGACTTCGAGAGTCAAATTTCCCAGCTTGAGCCGGCTCCCTTCATTGACCGCCTGCTGGAACGTGACCTGCGGCATCTCGATGGAGATGCCTTGTGCGGGAATTTCCGCATAAATGCTGATCCGGTCGTTTCCTTTCAGCAGTTCGATGGTTTCCGGGTGGCCGACGGTCATCGCATTGGGGAGCAGACTCTGAAGTTTGGCCAGGCCCTGGACGTGGTCCACATCGGCATGAGAGGCGACGAGATATTTGCAATTGGCCAGCAGAAAGTCCATCTGCCGGATTAATTCGATAAATTCATCGACGGTATCTTCGTAGCCGATATCGAGCAGCATCCAGTCGGGTTCGTCGTAGATGAGGTAAACGCAACATCCGAGCCGGCGACGAGCCTGATAATTCATCTCGATCACGTGAGGAAACACATCCCGACGAGGGATCATATCGAATCTTTCAAAAGCGGAGAGAAGAGAGCGGGGAGGTGGTTTTTCATTCTAAGAGGGTCTCTCTCCCGGAGCAACCTGCAAGTCGAAACTCTGGCACCATCGCGGGTTCAGGGACTGGGATATTGGAGTGTCCCGACGATTTCGGAGATGTTCTTCCAGCCTTCGGTCTGGCATAACTGATCGAGTTCGTCGACCAGGCGGGAGCTGAGTCCGGGGTTATAGAAGTTGGCGGTCCCGACTTGAATCGCGGAAGCTCCCGCCACGAAAAATTCCATCGCGTCATCGAGCGACGAAATTCCACCGACTCCGATGATGGGAATTCCGACTTTCGAAGCGACTTGCCAGACGATTCTCAAGGCGAGCGGCTTGATCGCCGGGCCGGAGAGTCCACCGATTCCGTTACCGAGAATTGGCTTGCGGCGGCGCCAGTTGACCGCCATCCCCTGGAACGTATTCACGAGCGAAACGGCATCGGCGCCCGCGTCCTTTACTGCTTGCGCGATCTCGGCGATGTCCGTGACGTTGGGAGTGAGTTTCGCGATGACAGGGAGCGACGTTGCTTCCCTGACGCTGGAGACGACTTGCGCGGCGAGTTTGGGATTGATTCCCAGATCGATCCCGCACGAGACGTTGGGGCAGGAGATGTTGAGTTCCAGCCCGGACAGTCCGGAAACTTCCGACAGCCGTTCGGCCATCATCCGGAATTCGTCGATATCTTTGCCGGCGATGTTGGCGATGACCGACGTCCCGAGACTCAGCAGATAAGGGAGATGATTCGCGAGAAAGTATTCAAGCCCATCGTTATCGAGGCCGATCGAATTGAGCATTCCTGCGGAAGTTTCGACCGTTCTGGGAACGGGATTTCCAATTCTCGGAAGCGGAGTGATCGTCTTGGGAATCAGACCGCCGAGTTTCTCGAAGTCGACGAACGCCTGCATCTCCCGTGCATATCCGAAAGTCCCCGATGCGACCAGAACCGGATTTTTCAGGGTCAGGCGATTCAGTTTGACTTCAAGCCGACTCACGCGGCATCTCGCAATCAGGAGGAAACATGCGACCGAGGAGACACGATCCTAATCACAGTTTCTTGCGAGGGCAATCATACCTGCAAATCATACATACAATCGGCGCACAGCATGATTTCGCTCCGCTCGCGAAAGTCAGGCCGTCTCCGATGAGGACGTGCGCTCGTCGTCCTCACCAGCACACCTCTCTTCGAGGGTGTTGGTGAGGATGCGGTGGGGCACGTGAATCAGATCACGCCGCCGTGGACTCGATAGGGTGTTGCAAAGTCCGGCGTGTCCAGCCCCCAGATCCGTTCCCAGATTTCGGGGACGTGACGCATACTTTCCGAGGCGTTGATCAACTGCTTGGCCCGGACGTCCTGGTTGGAAGACCAGATCGGCACAAAGCAGCCAACCTGCACCACGCAAGTCGCCAGCAACAGTCCAGTGAGTACAAGTTTCCGCATCGTGCTTCTCCCTGAAGTTCGAGACTCGCTCCGGAGTCCGGCCACTACGCCGGCGCCAACCGAAACCGAATCTCCGGTCGAAGTTGACCGAATAGATTTAGTAACAACGGGTTGTACGAAAGTTAATGAGGTTGATTCCGGACGGAATCGAGATGGGATGTCTGGTCAGTGTTGCGGGAAGAAACAACAGTCCGGCAGGCGGGAATGAGCCGGTTCTGGGAAGGGACGCGTGTTTTAGTGTTCTGTTCGAACGCCGTCAAGAAGATTTTCAGAATGACGGTCCCGGAGGTGCCGAAGGAGGATGCTCTGGCTGACTCGACGGAGGCGGTTCGGAGACAGGTGGGTTCGATACTTCAGCGGCTGGACTGGATTCGTTGGATGACGAATGATGTTGACCGTTTCTCGCTGCCGCTTGAGCGGCCTGGTGAGCTTCTTCTTCCATGCGTTTGACGCGTTCTTCCATTTCCTTGCCGGGCTTGAAAGTGACGACAAACTTTTCCGCAACGTCAACGCGCTCACCGGTCCGCGGATTTCGAGCTTTTCGTGCGGCTCGTTTTTTGACTTCGAAGACCCCGAAGTTGCGGAGTTCGATTCGCCCGTCAGCGACGAGCGTCTCCACGATGGCGTCGAACGTCTTTTGGACGATCTCCTTGGTTTTGAGTTGAGTCAGTCCGATGTCGTCGGCGATGGCTTTGACGATTTCTTTTTTTGTCACGACTCACATTCTCCTACGCTGACGCCGTTCGGATGACCAGTTTACTCCCTCGAAAAGTCTCGTCGAATCGGACTCAACTTTAATGAGATCAGGGACTTAGTGTCAAGACGGATATTCCGTCCCACGCCTGATCTGGGAATCGAGTTTGTGAAAACAACCGCCGAACCGTCTCCCCGGAGTCGAGGATGTGTCGTCGTCTCATTAACTTTCGGACTTGTCAAAGAACAGTTACAAGTCATTTCAACTAAATGACTTGTGGCGAATTAGCCGCCGACGTAAGGACTCCGCTGTGTCAACAAAGTCCGCGCCTGATTCTTTAATCGGTTGTCGTCCGCGTCCACTGGAGGAAAAATCGTCAAAATCGGAAAAATCCATTTCCAGCGCGATTCTCGACCTTCGACGCAACTCCCTGTCAGATATCAATCTGCGATGCACGAGCTTCGATTTCCTCCAGGCTGAAGAAATCCCCCGTTCCCGCTCCCGGGCAGTCTTTCTCCGTCTGACACCACATTTCGGGCGAAGACAGGTTCGAGTTCCAGAAGGGCCAGGTGCGGCATTGGACCGGGCGAACGGGGTAGATTTTACACCCCCGCGTAGCGCCATCGAAAAATTCGCAGTCACCGTTCGCGAACTCTCGTAACGAGACGCGCCCCAAGACCTTCCGTGTATGCATCAGACGCACTTCGCCCACGGATTTTCCCAGAAAATCCGCGATCGCCGCGATTTCCTCCGCAGAAACCCAGACGACTCCGGGCGCACCCGTGCAACAATTTCCGCATTGAGTGCAGCGGAAGCGTAGCCCATCCTTGTACCACGGTTCGGAAGAAGATTCCGGCTGAGGTTCGATTTCTGACATGAGTTCCTCGGGATTGGTCTGTCTCTGGGATACAATACCGTTCTGAGTTCCATCAAGAAACCTCTTTGATGTCCGGACCGACCAAACACATTGCAGGAATCGTTCTGTGCGGCGGACAAAGTTCGCGCATGGGGCGGGAGAAGTGGGCGCTGCCGTGGGGAAACGAAACCCTGTTGCAGCGGACCGTGCGAATTCTGTCCGAAGTGGTGCATCCCATTGCCGTTGTGGCGGCTGCGGAGCAGAATGTCTCAGGACTTCCGGCACACGCAATCCTGGTGCGGGATCAGATTTCAGCGCAGGGTCCCCTGGGAGGCTTGCATGCGGGGCTGCAAGAACTGGCTCAGGTGAACGGCCCTCGGATCGAAGCTGCGTATGTGACCGCGTGCGATACGCCTCTCCTCAAACCCGAGTTTGTAAGAGCCATCATCGAGCGATTGGAGACTCACGAATTGGCTGTTGCGAAAGAAGGAAGATTTCATCATCCGCTGGCGGGAGTTTACCGCTTGAGCCTCATCGATCGAATCGAAAAACTGCTGCGAGCGAGTCGGAATCGGCCTCTGTTCCTGATCGAGGACTCTGACAGTTGCGAAGTCGATGTTGAAGAACTCAGATCGGTCGATCCCGAACTCGATTCGCTTCGCAATTGTAACACTCCCGAAGAATACGAGGCGGTGCTGAAGAAGTTTCAACCATCCCTTCTCTCAGACTCAACCACAGGGAAACATCATTCGTCATGAAATTTCGCGACGTCCGCATGAGAGGATTCGAGAAACGGGCACGCTTGAGCGCAGTGCTCGACTGGCTCGATGCGCACTGCGCTTCGTTGCCTGGCGAATCGATTCCTCTGGCGGAATCGGCGGGAAGAATTCTGGCCGAAGAGATCGTCGCGACCAGCAATATTCCCGCCTATCGGCGATCGGCAATGGATGGTTATGCGATCGCCGGAGAGGAAACGACCGGCGCGAGCGATTATTCTCCGCTTACGTTTCGGGTCGTCGGCGAATCGTGGCCCGGGAGTCCGTTTTCAGGAAAACTTTATTCAACGCAGGCAGTAAGGATCATGACCGGTGCTCCCGTCCCCGAGGGTGCCGACGCGGTGCTTCCCGCCGAACAAGCTTCCGAAGCGGGAGATTTGGTCGAGTTTACCGGTTCGGTTCCTCCGGGAAAAAACGTGGGGGCGATTGGTGAAGATGTCCGCGAGGGAACTTCTGTGTTGCCAGCCGGTCGACGATTGCGGCCGCAAGACGTCGGACTTCTCGCCTCGCTGGGACTGGCAGTTGTCCCCGTCATCCGGCGTCCGAAAGTTCGGATGCTCATTACCGGGAACGAACTCGCGGCGGTCGGTCAGCCGATCGGCGAGAGTCAGATTTTCGATTCCAATTCTCCGATGCTGCATTCGCTCATCGTACGGGATTCGGGCGAATTGATCGAACAGCTCCATCTTCGTGACGATCGTCACCTCATCTCCGAAGCGCTGCAGCGGCCCGGTGCAGACGTACTTCTTGTTTCAGGAGGGTCGAGCGTCGGAGCCGAGGATTACGCTCCTTCGCTGCTGGACGAACTCGGAGAACTTGACTTTCACGGCATGGCCATTCGTCCTGCGAGTCCGACTGGGGTCGGTCGGCTCGGATCGGCGATCGTATTTCTGCTGCCGGGTAATCCCGTGTCGTGCCTGTGCGCCTACGATCTACTGGCGGGAAGAACGATTCGCCAGTTGGGAGGCCGTTCGCCCCGATTGCCGTACGCGACTCGCGAGTTTGTTCTGTCGAAAAAAATCGTTTCGTCGGTGGGGCGTCTCGACTACTGTCGCGTCTGCATCGACGAAGAGAGAGTCTTCCCCGTCGCCACCAGTGGAGCATCGATTCTCTCGTCGACCAGCCGCGCCGACGGCTTCGTCCTCGTTCCGGAGGAATCCGAAGGATATGCTGTCGGAACGACGGTGTCCGTCCACCTTTACGATCTCCCGTTCGACCGACCGCTATGACCGAGAATTTTTCCGATCAGCACAGGAATTCCTTGCGTCAGGAACAGTTTCTCGACGTGATCGACCGCGACGAGGCGACGAAACGATTTCGCACCCAGATTTCATCGGAGCCGCTCGGGATCGAAGCCGTCCCGCTCGATGATTCGCTCGGACGAATTCTCGGAACCGACATCCTCGCCGAGATCGACGTGACGTCCTTCGACCGATCGAACGTGGATGGATTTGCCGTCCGTGCCGTCGATACCTACGGTGCCGCGGAAGAGCGACCGGTGTTGCTTAAACTGAATCGCGAATTGTTGTCGCCGGGAGTCGAGCCGATCGAAGAACTCCGCGCAGGGACCGCCACGCCGATCGCCACCGGCGGAATCGTTCCTCGCGGAGCCGATGCCATCGTGATGGTCGAGCACACCGATTACCGGGAACAGGAGCATCTGCTCGAAGTTCGCCGCGCGGTTTCGGCAGGGGAACGAATCTCTCACGCCGGACTCGATATCGCGCGCGGTGAAACGATTCTTCGTTCGGGGCAACCGGTCTCCTCGCGCGAAATCGGCGTGCTGGCTGCGTTGGGGCTGACGGAAGTCTCCGTGCAGCGCCGTCCGCGCGTCGCGATCATTTCAACGGGAGATGAGATCGTCACTCCCGGAGAGGAGCTTCCTCCCGGTTGCGTGTACGATTCGAACGCGGCGATTCTCGCGGCGTCCGTTCGCGAGTGCGGCGGAGTTCCGGTACGAATGGGGATCGTGAAAGACGACTTTGACGAACTGCGGACGATTCTGAAATCGTCGCTCGAATGCGACGCCGTGTTGCTGTCGGGAGGAACGTCCAAAGGCGCGGGCGATCTCTCGTATCGAGTGGTTGCCGAACTCAACTCTCCGGGAATTGTGGCGCATGGTGTGGCTCTCAAACCGGGAAAGCCGATTTGTCTGGCAGTCGAACAGGGAAAACCGGTGGTGATCCTGCCCGGATTTCCGACGTCGGCGATTTTCACGTTTCACGAGTTTGTCGCTCCAGTCATTCGGCAGATGGCAGGCAGACCGGAGCAGTCCCGAAAGAAGGTCTTTGCCCGGTTGCCGCTACGGGTCAATTCGGAAAAGGGACGAACCGAGTATCTGCTGGTCGGACTCGTGAGCGATTCGTCAGGCGAACTGACCGCCTATCCGATGGGGAAAGGTTCCGGTTCGGTGACGACGTTCAGTCAGGCCGACGGGTTTTTGACGATCGAC
>DATKCB010000258.1:0-10483 GCA_035513495.1 Planctomycetaceae bacterium
CGGCGGGTCCGCGAACTGGCGGAATCGATGAAGCACAAGCGTCAGGCGATGCTGATGATCGGACCGGACGGAACGATTCCCTTCGATCTCGAAAAACAGGCGCATGCGATCCGGCTGCCGCTGCCGGGGCTTGAAGAGTTGATGCAGGAACTGAATCTCGTCCTGAATGAGTTGCGCGAACAGGGGATTACGCTCGATCCTCCCCCCGACGAACAGGAACGGCTTGCGAAGACGGTTCTCGGTCTGACCTCCGACGAAGCCCGCCGGGCGTTTCGTTACAGCCTGATGACGCAGAAAGAGATCAACGACGGATTGTATGCGCTGCTGATTTCCGAAAAGCGACAGATGGTCCAGGGGTCGGACCTGCTGGAGTTTTACGACCTCGAAGACGGCAAGGCCGCGATCGGCGGACTCGAAGCACTCAAGGAATGGATCGACCAGCGGGCCGATGCCTTTTCGTCGGCCGCGCAAGAGCAAGGCATTCCGACACCCAAAGGAGTGTTTCTGCTCGGGGTTCAAGGCTGCGGAAAAAGTCTCACCGCACGCGTCGCGGCGACGATGTTGCGGTTCCCTTTGATCCGGCTCGACACGGCGGCTCTGCTCGCCAGCGAACGGGGAGCGTCGGAAAAGAATCTGCGCGAAGTGCTCAAGCTGGTCGAGACGATCGCACCGGCGGTCCTCTGGATCGACGAAATCGAAAAAGGGTTCGGCGGGTTCGATACGGAATCCGACGACGCCACGATGTCGCGGATCGTGGGAGCGTTTCTGACGTGGATGGAAGAGCACAAGCCTCCTGTGTTTGTCGTCGCGACGGCCAACTCGATCGATCGGCTCCCTCCCGAAATGCTGCGGCGCGGACGATTCGACGAGCTGTTCTTCGTCGATCTGCCGAACTTCGAAGAACGCAAATCGATCTTGCGGGTGCATCTCGGAAAGCGCGGCTGGAACCCCGAGAAATTCGATCTCGAACGGCTGGCCGACGACTGCGAAACATTCAGTGGCGCGGAAATCGAACAGATCGTCGCTTCTGCGCTGCTCGAAGCATATGCAAAAAAACGGATTCTCACCGAGGAGGACATCATCGCCCAGCGCGAACTGACCGTCCCGCTTTCCAAGACGAAAGAGGACGAGATTTTCAAACTACGGGAATGGGCGCGGGTGCGTTGCCGTCCGGCAACCCCCGACAGCCGCGTCGCCCAGATGCTCGAATCCGAACACCGCTCGGGGAGCATGAAGGGGGAAGGGCCTTCCGAAGACATTCTCAATCGCTGGAAAGACCTCGCCGATCACGGACAGCTTAATGCGGCGGTGATCGAGTACATCCGCCCCCGGACCGCGGTCTCGGTGCAACAGTTACAGAAGGACCTCGTCGACTTCCTCCCGACCGAGGGGGAACTCGGTCTGGCTCTGCGGGCCGTACCGAACGCGGTGATTTACTCAGGAGTCAGCCAGGAACTGTGCGAACTGCTGTCGGAGCTGGTGAAGCGGAAACGGTTATTCCTGCATCCGGCGAAACCCGACTTCTTCGACCAGAAATCGCTTCCGTTCGAGCTGCCGATCCTGGAATCTCTGGGAGAAGAGAAAGTCCCCCGCCCGGTCTGGTTACCGGTGTCGCTCCGCGTGTCACCTCCGACGGCACCCGACGAGCGCATGATGAGAATCGCCCGAATCCTGCTCAATCAGCCGAAACAACCGCCCAAAATCCAGAAAACCGAGTAAATACCGGCTCCCGGGGCACTCCAAACTCCGATCGGCCGCGTATAATTCAGTTCGCGTGATCTCCAATAGGCACATGGCCTCACCCCAACAGCTTGCGCTGGAGGGCTTTAGTGCGATCCGATTGAAGCCCTACAGCGCAAGCTGTTGGGGGGAGCGCGAGGAGATCTGCTTGAAGTCAAAAACGACCGATCTCTCCGGACAATTTTCTCCTCACAAAATACAGAAGACCGTTTTCGGCTCACGACCGTTCTCATTTGTCTGAACGACTGCTACACTTCGCGAGCCTTTTCTGGAGTCAGATTTTAATGCAGCGGCAGGATTTGCGTAACATCGCCATCATCGCACACGTCGATCATGGCAAAACTTCACTGGTCGATTGTCTGCTCAAACAGAGCGGCCAGTTTCGCGATTCGCAATTGACGCAAGAGTGCATCCTCGATTCGAACGATCTCGAACGCGAACGCGGAATCACAATCCTCGCCAAAAATATCGCGGTCACCTGGAAAGGGATCAAAATCAACATCATCGACACTCCGGGACACGCCGACTTCGGCGGCGAAGTCGAACGGGTGCTGTTGATGGCCGATACCGCGCTGATTCTGATCGACGCCTTCGAGGGTCCTCGTCCGCAAACGCGGTTCGTTGTCCGCAAAGCTCTCGAATGCGGCCTCAAACTGATCGTGGTCGTCAACAAAATCGACCGTCCCGACTCGCGGGCCGAAGAAGCGCTCAGCGAAGCATTCGATCTGTTTGTCGATTTGGGGGCCGACGAT
Source organism: Planctomycetaceae bacterium (assembly GCA_035513495.1). Classification (GTDB taxonomy): domain Bacteria; phylum Planctomycetota; class Planctomycetia; order Planctomycetales; family Planctomycetaceae; genus DATKCB01. The sequence continues at coordinate 2,493 of DATKCB010000258.1, forward strand.
GAAACGCTCGATTTTCCATACATCTTCACGTCGGCCAAAGAAGGCTACGCAACCCACAATCCTTCCGATCGGGAAGGAGATTTCGCTCCGCTGCTCGATCTGATCGTGAAGGAAGTCCCTCCCCCCGCCGTCACGCTCGACGAACCGTTCCAGATGATGGTCACTTCGCTCGAATGGTCCGAATTCGTCGGACGGATCGCAACCGGACGCATCGTGAGCGGGAAAGTTCGACGTGGAGAACAAGTTTCGCTGCTCAAGGACGACGACTCGATCGTTCCTTGCAAGATCGACAAGCTGTTCCTGTTCGACAAACTCGGCAAGACCGAAGCCCAGGAAGCCTCTGCGGGAGACATCGTGGCTCTCGTCGGACTCCTGGAGCCTGAGATCGGCGATACTGTCGCGGCCCGCGACAATCACCGGCCGCTCAAGCGGATCCGCGTGGACGAACCGACGCTCTCGATGGTCTTCACGATCAACAATTCGCCGCTCGCCGGACAAAGCGGCAAATATCTCACCAGCCGGCATCTTCGCGACCGGTTGTTCCGCGAACTCGAATCGAACGTCGCGCTTCGCGTCGAAGAGCGGGCCGAGAAGGAAAGCTTTAACGTCGCCGGACGGGGTGTGTTGCACCTCTCGATTCTAATCGAACAGATGCGCCGCGAAGGTTACGAGTTCTGCGTCGGAAAACCCGAAGTCATCCGCAAAAAAGTCGAAGGGGAATGGCAGGAACCGTTCGAGTCGTTGCACGTCGATGTCCCGACAACCGAGGTCGGACCAGTAATGGAACTGATTGGCTCTCGTCGCGGACAGGTGCGGGAAATGACAGCGGGTGACGGATCGCTCACGCACCTCGAATTCCGGATTCCCGCGCGTGGCCTGATCGGTTTGCGAACACGGTTGCTCAACGCGACCCGCGGACAGGCCGTCATTCACCATCAGTTCGACAGCTATCAACCGCTCGAAGGAGAAGTCCCCCACCGAGCGAACGGAGTTCTGATCTCGCAGGACCGAGGCCAGGCCGTCGGATATGCCCTCTGGAAACTCCAGGACCGGGCCGACATGTTCGTCGCGCCGGGTGACAACGTCTACGTCGGCATGATCGTCGGAGAAAACTCCCGCGACAACGACATGACCGTCAACCCGATCCGGGAAAAGAAGCTGACCAACATCCGCGCCTCCGGTGGCGACGAAAACATCATGCTCAAGCCTCCCCGCAAGATGTCCCTCGAAGCGGCTCTCGAATACATCGAGAGCGACGAGTACGTCGAAATCGCCCCCGATACGATCCGCCTCCGCAAAATCCTGCTCACCGAACAGGAACGCAAACGGCAATATCGGAACGGTTGAAAGCTCGCCGAACGATCGCGAGCGGTTCGCACATCTCGCGCAGTTACCGCTCCGAATTCGCGTGACTCGCGGATTCACCGAAGCTATGATCGGATGCGACGATCGCGTTCGCTACGATCCCCGGTCCAAATCCGTCCCGGATTAATTCCATGTCACTGACCGATGAAGTGCAGTTCGAGGACGACTTCGAGCCGGCTGAATCTTCCCGCGGTTCGAGCGGCAGTCATGTTCTTCCCGTTGTCGCGCTCGCGATTCCCATCATTACCGGATCGGTGTTGTCGCTGCTCGATTTCTCGTGGATCAGCATCGCGATCAGTGTCGGAACCATCGTGGCAACCACCATCTTGATGACGATCGACGCAACGATTCTCGGCCGTATCGATCGCCATGGACGCGAGACTGAAGGCGCTCCGACGTTGTTTTTGGGGATGTGCCTATTGTGGTTTGTGTACTACCCGCTTGCGTTCTTTCGCCGAAGCAAAGTTGCAGACCCCAATCTGACGCTTCCGGCGCTGGTCGCAACCGTGTTTTTCCTCTCGGTTCCCTGGTGGAGCCAGATATTGGGTGCCGGCGGATTGCCGAAATGTGACAGTTCCGAAGTGCAGGATCTGCTCGTCGAACTCGTCCGCGGAATGTCGGTGGGAGAGGACCTCGAATCCATCGACGGTCATCGCGAAGTCCGTTTCGATCCCGAAGCGGAAATCCGCTACGGTCACTGTGTCGCTCATACCGGTTATGGAGACATGAACATCGATTATCAAGTTGAGTGGCAGAATCGACTGACGCACCAGTTCACTGTGCGCATTGAGATGTCCGAACTCCCCGCATGCAACCATCCCATCGTCCTGAAAACACTCGAGCAACTGCTCCGGCAAACATTGGCCACAACGGCGATCGATTCCATCGATGGATACCAGGAAATCCGCTTCGATGCCGAAGACCAGATCCGTTTTTGCCGCTGTCTCGTTCACTCTTCCGAGATCGACATTGAAATCAGATATCTCATCGAATGGCAGAATCGCGAAAACGGCGAATTTTACGTGCGGATTCCCCCGTCCGAATTGCCGGCCTGCGACAGCCCCGCGGTACTCGATTTACTCGAAAGGCTCGTCAAGAATACTCCCGGTCGAGAAAGGGTCACGTCGATCGACGGACTCCGCGATATTCGGTTCGACCAGAAAATCGACGCTCGGTTTGCTCAGTGTACTGTCCATACCGCCGAAGGAGAGGAACAGATCAAATTCATGGTGCATTGGGGGAATCGAGAAACGGGTTATCTGATGGTTCGCCTTCTGCCCGACGAATTGCCAAAATGCACCGACCCTGAAGTCGTCAGGTTGCTCGAAGACCTCCTCAAGAATTCCCCCGAAGGAGATCGCATTACCTCAATTGACGGATATCGCGAAGTGCGTTTCGATCCTGAGGCCCACATCCGATTCGGGCAGTGCATCATCCATCGGGCCGACTTTCGGCGCGAGGTCAACTATCTGGTGGAGTGGGGTGACCGGGAAGTCGGATACTTTCTGGTCCGTATTCCTCCGCCCGAATTGCCGGGGTGCGACAGTCCCGAAGTGATCCAAATACTGGAGCAGATCGTCCGGAATGCCCCGATCGCCGACAAAGTGAGTGCCATCGACGGATACCGCGAACTCCGTTTCGACGCGCAATCGAATGTCCGTAGCGGCCGTTGTATCGTGCGTACAGGCGAGGGAGATTTCGAGATTCTCTACAAAGTCGAGTGGATCAGTCAGGAACGAGGCGAGTTTCAGGTCGTGATTATCGAGGAATAACCCTGTTTCAGCCGGAATTCGATCCGAAAGGGAAATCTCAGTTCGGGTCGCCGATGTGAAATCCGTCAAAATCAGACTTCTCGGGAAATCTGCTTGAATCGGTAATACGAGACCACTATGATCGATGAGTGCCGTCGGATTGAACGCGGCTCATTGCTTCTGAGAAATCTCGGTTGTTCCAACCGACTGCTAATCCAATCCGGGAGAGTTTCCAGACACATTTTACAGGAGATGCACCAATGAAGAGATTGTTGACCAGTGCTGCCGTATGTTTGCTCGCCGTAACGACGTTTTCCGTCTATGCCGAAGATGAGAAGAAAGATGCCGCGAAGGCAGGCCCCAAATGCCCAGTCTCGGGTACTCCCTGCAAGAAGGAGTTCGCCGCCGACTACAAAGGAGCAGAGGTCTATTTCTGCTGCGACAAATGCCCCAAAGCATTTGCCGAAAACCCTGAGAAGTTCGCCACCAAAGCCAACCTGCAACTGGTCCAGACCAAGCAGGCCAAACAGACCAAATGCCCGCTGACCGGACGTGACATGGCGGACGACAAAACAGTCGCCGTCAACGGGGTGACGGTCAAACTCTGTTGCCCGAACTGCCTCGGCAAAGTCACGAAGGCCGAGGGAGACGCACAGTTGGAGCTCGTCTTCAGCGACAAAGCATTCAAGCAAGGTTTCGAAGTAACCGCCAAAAAAGAGAAATAATCCTGGCTTCGAAAAATTGTGAATCTCACGGGGGACGTTTCCAAACGGAATCGTCCCCCTTTTTTATTGAGCTGCAAACGAGGCCGAACGCGGAATTGCTGACCGAGACGATCGATTCCTGCTCGGCCTCTTACTAAGCGTATCGAGGCGGAGATCTCGTCCACGACTTCTCTCGAAGGCGAACGATCATGATCTGGCTCGCGGTGACGGGTGTGGTCCTCGCGTCGTCTGCGTCGCTTACGACCTGCTCCAGCGCATGCACGCAATTCTGCATAATTTTCCTCTCTCGGGGAAAGCGGAGTTGTCGATCAACGCCGGGTATTGTTTTCTCCTCCAGAAATTCCGTCGGGGAGTTTCCGGAGCGGATCTCCTTACCTGTTGAAGCGAGTATTCCCCGCTGGTGAACCGTTCGAATGCATCTATGATCTGCCCTTGTGAATGGGGGACGCTGTCCGTGTTGAGCGGCGTTCGAGCCCATTTTTCGAGAAATGACAACGAGGAGTAGTATGATGCAAATGCGAAGAGACGTTTTGCGAAAACTGTTGTGTGCAACAGCCGGACTGGCCTTAACGGCCGGATTCCTGATCAATCCCCCGGACGCGGAGGCTCGTAAACCTGTCCGCGCAAAGGCTCGTAAAGCACCCCCCGCGAAGGTCTGGATCGCCCATGTGGCGGACATGAATGATGTACTCGATGAAGAGACCGGCGAACTTCTGGGAACCGAAATCAAATACGTTGTGATCCAGGTCTCCGAGCGAGCCGCTCCGGCCCACCTCAAGCACGGCGATTCTCTCGACGGGGAAGCACTGCTCGACGGCACGACATTCGTCGGATCCGACTACCGACGCGGTCAGAAAATCTATATCTTCATCCCTGTCGAAGAAGAGGAACCACCGGCAGAGGAGCCACCCGCGGAGGAACCACCTGTAGAAGGCGTCTGATTGCATTACTCTCAGCTCTGTTCTCCAAACGGTCGCCGGTTGCTCAAACCGGCGACCGTATTTCTTGCGCGGAGGATGCTGAGCGGATCATCGCGAGATCGTTCAATTTTCCTGCTCCAATTTGCTCCACATCGGAGCGTAATCGAACGCTCGCTCGGAAGACTGCAACTCTGACTTGGTGCCTCTGTAAGTAAATGCACTGAGGTATCATCGGGACTTTTCGCTTTTTGAAAAAGTCATCGTGTTTCAGTGTCCGGTTCGGCTTGATTATCAGATGCACGCGAGCCATGGGATTGCACCGTTTGCAGTCTGCTTTACTCAACATCTCAGCGGGACACAGGAGAACGAACGATGGAGACTTTCAATAGACGATCGGTCGCATGCGACCGGGAACCAACACGAATCAGAAATCACAGACCGGGAGGGATCGCCCGCTCGGCCGTGACCCTCGCCTTGCTCGGCTGTCTGCTCACGACGAGCATCGCGTCGGCGTTTCCGCCGGCCATCCCGGCGAACGTCGCCAGCAATTCCATCAACGGAAAGCTGGACAAGGAAATCGACGATCATTTCGCAGAGAAAAATCTGCCAGGACTGGTCGTCCTCTACGCTCGCGACGGCTTGCTGACCTACCAACGATCGCTGGGATTTTCCGACGTTGCGAACAACGTCAAGATGACCGAACATCGCATCGGACGATTAAACTCCGTCTCGAAGTGGGTAGGTGGTATCATCAGCCTCCAGCAGGTCGAAAAAGGGAACCTCAACCTGAACGCTTCGGCAAAATCGTATCTGTCCGATCTCCCCGATCATCACACTTATAAGGTCAAAGACTTGCTCGCTTGCCGCAGCGGAGTGCGACACTACGGTGAAACAACGGCACCCGGAAATCCCGCGAACTGGGATGACAATCACTACAACACGGCCCTCGATGCCGCGCCGATGATCTGGAACGATCCGCTGGCCTCTTCGGTTGGTTGGTATCATTACAGCACTCACGGGTACACGATTCTCGGGGCAGCTCTGGAAGAAGCCGCGAATAAATCCATCGGCAACATTATTCTCACCGACCTCAACCAGAAGTACGGACTCCCGACTCTCAAAGCGGAAGACGTTACCCAGAGCAACTCCAAACGGATGAAACTCTATAACACTCAAAACGTCGAAATCGAACGCGGCGATCATTCGTGGAAAGTGCTGGGCGGAGGAATCGAAAGTTCTCCCCTCGACTTGCTGAAACTGGGCATCCTCCTCGGTGACGGAAAGATCATTTCCAAGCAGAACGTCGAGTTGATGATGAAACGCATCGACCCGCTCGAATCGTACGCCCTGGGCTGCAATCATGCTGTCGAAAATGGGTATCACGTGATGGCCAAAAGTGGCAGTTTCCCGGGTAGTAACGCGTATATCTGGCTCGTCCCCGAACGGCGGATGGTGATGGTCGTGATGGCCAATCGCGACGGTGCCGACACCTCGGGTCTGGGCAAGAAACTCCGCAACATCGTGCTGGCTGCCGACAAGGCCGTCGGTAACAAACCCGACCTCGTTGTGAAAGAATTCAAGAAGACCGGCAATCCCCAATTCAAGGATGGCAAGTGGGAAATCCCGTTCCAGTTCAAAGTCGTCAACGAGGGAAAAGCGGGAGCGAACAATTCGTTCGTCAACGGAGTGCTGCTCGGAACCAAATATCGCTGGTCCGGATTCATGGACGCCCTGCCCCCCAACGGTGCGTCGGATACTGCCACCGGTGTGGTGAAAATTCCGGATACCGGCAAACTCCTCGCGGGACGAACGATCGATCTCGTCGCCTTCGCCGACGCTCCGATAGCCGCCGCCGATACTTCGATTCCCGATTATGGACGAATCGATGAAACCGACGACGTCAACAACAACAAGGCAACCTTGAAGGTCCAACTGCCGGGCGGGATCGGACAGAACCTGACCGGGCAGACCCCTAACTCCCCTTCTTCGCCCGGTGCTTCCAATCCGACGCGGGTTACACCCCCGACTCGGACAAATCCGCCGCGCGTCGGACGTTTGATCCGCGACCAGCAGACCACGACGCGAGTCCCGACTCGCGTTCCCGGAACAGCGTCGATCCCGACGACTCGACCGGCGGTCATCGCAGTGGCTGACTTGAAAATCCGCAGCATTCGGTTTGCTCCCAATCAACCGCAAGTCGCCTTCGTGGTTGTCGAAAATGGGGGGAACGGCCCCGCCGGTGCCAGCGTGTTGCAACTGACCCTTCGCCAGATCGGCAACAACGCCGTCAGCCGGACCAAGAATTTCAACGTCCCGGCCCTCGCCGCGGGGAAGACTTCGGTCGTCACCGTCGACGCCGCGTCGATTCTTCCGAACACGGTCGCTCTCAAGAGTACCACGTTCCGAGTCGACGCCGACCAGACCAAGGTCGTTACCGAATCGGATGAGACGAACAACCTCGAATGGCACAAGCCGTAATCGAGACCTCGTTCGAACTCGAAAATTTGTTTTTCCTCGCACCCTGCCGGTCCCCGATCGGCAGGGTGTTTTTTGTTTGCTCGAGAGACTCGTGCATACCCTGCAAAAAGAGTGTCGCTCTCTCGATCCCGCGAACTCCGTCTGGATAACTCACCTCCTTTCCCGATAAAATCAACGCTCCCTGAATCGATCGCCTCGTCCTCTTGCCGAGAGTTGCACCATGACCTCCCTCCGCTCGTTCTGTCTCTTCACCCTGTTCGCATTCTTCACCGGTTCGCTCGCTGCGTCCGAACCGACGATCCTCAAAGTCTGGACGGACAAACCTCCCGGTCCGCCGGCGAAAGTCGATGGCCCCGAAATCGATCGGCAGAAACCGTCCGACCGGCTCGTTGGCGGTAAAACCGTCATGAAGATCGGGAACGTTTCCGAAGCTGAGATTCACGTCTATCGGCCCCCCGCCGACAAGTCGAACGGAGCCGCCTGCGTGATCTGTCCCGGCGGCGGTTATCACATTCTCGCTTGGGACCTCGAAGGAACCGAAGTCGCCGAGTGGCTCAACTCGCTCGGCGTGACCGCGATCGTCCTGAAATATCGCGTCCCGACCGGTCCCTACGGAGACCCCGGCAAATGGCAGGGACCGGTGATGGATGCCCAGCGGGCGATCAGCCTCGCACGAACTCGCGCCGCCGAGTGGTCGATCGATCCTGGCCGGATCGGAATCCTCGGCTTCTCGGCGGGTGGAAACCTGGCCG
>DATKCB010000259.1:0-8635 GCA_035513495.1 Planctomycetaceae bacterium
AATCGTCGCCGATCTCGCGACGACCTGGGCCATCGGCGATCTGATCGGACTGCTGGAATCGGAAGACGGAGTTGTGCGGCGATACGCCGCGACTTCACTGCAGCGCCTGACGGAAGAAACCCACGGGACCACCCCCGAACAATGGCAGGAGAGTCGGCCTCCGGAAACTCTCGAACTCTGGAAAGCCTGGTGGTCGGAGAATCTTCGTCACTATCCTTCGCTGGACGAGTTGCAGCAGCAGGAAATCAAAGTAAACAATTTGTAGTCCGGGAATCCCTTGTCATTGAGTCGCAGCAATCCTATCGTCAAACAGGATTGACCGCACAACTCGACAAGAAATCTCCCATGACCAACGAACTGCTGGTCCACTTTGCTTCGGGACAGGCGTTCTTCAGCGGGATCGCGCTGATCCTGCTGGCGGCGCGGCTGGGGATTTCCGACCGCAAGCGAGTTTCGCTTCTGGCGAGTCTGTCGGCGCTCGTGGGAATCCTCTTCATTTATGTCTCGGCGACTCCCCTGCCCCTCTGGTTTCTGATTCCCGCGGGTTGCTTTGTGATCTACTGGTGGGTTGTCTTCCGTCGCAAGAATCTCTCTGACAAACAGAAGAAGCAGCTCGCGTGGGCGGTCGCCGCAGTCTGCGCGGGAGGTATCGCGATCGAACTTCCCTGGCACTTCGTCCCCGAGATTCCCCCCCTGCGCGACTCTCAAACGCTGACGATCTTCGGTGATTCCGTCACGGCGGGGATGGGGAACGAACAATTCACCTGGCCGAAACTGCTCGCCGACCGACACTCGTTTTCGATCCTCGATTATTCCAGAGCCGGTGCAACAACCGCAACGGCATTGAAACTGGCAAAGGAGTCAGACGTTCCCCCGGGAATCGTCCTGATCGAACTGGGAGGCAACGACCTGCTCGGTTCGGGAGACGCCGACGAATTTCGAAGAAACCTCGACGGGTTGCTGTCCCTTCTCGCGAAGCCGGACCGCACGCTCGTAATGCTGGAAATTCCACTCCCGCCGACGTTTCAGCAATTCGGACAGATTCAGCGCTCACTCGCGAAACAATACGAGGTTCGACTCGTTCCGAAGCGGCTGTTTCTGTCGGTTCTGCTCTCCGACGAAACAACCCTCGACTCGATTCATCTCTCACCGGAGGGGCATCGCAAGATGGCGATGCTGGTGGAGTCACTGCTGACGGATTGAGCAACAGAAGGTTTGCGGTGATTCGGCCTTTGCGAATCGGGTGCAATCTGCTAGACCTCCGACTCCGGTTTTGAACTTTTTCGGGTGGAGCTGCGATGCGTTTTACGGCGATTGTGTGGTGCGTGATCTCTTCGGTTTGCATGGCCGGGGAAGAACAAATCCTGTTCGATCAGTGGCAGGTGATGACGATCGATAAAGCGCGGGTCGGTTACGCCCACCTGGAGATTCGCCGGACGTCGGAAGGCGTGATCAAAGCCACTCAGCAGTCTCATCTCAGGTTCAAACGGTTCGGCGACGATGTCAAACTGGAGACGATCCTTACGACGGAAGAAGAGGTCGACGGAACGTTAATCTCGTTCCGCTACGAAGAACACAATCCGCCGAACAATTCGAAAGTCAGTTTCGGCGAAATCGATCGCAGCCTGTTTCGATTAGGGCTCACGGTTGCGGGACACACCTCGCACCGCGCGATCTCTCGTCCGGCGGAACTCAAATCGTCGATCTATCAGGATCGCATGTTTTTCGGAAAAAACATGAAACCCGGAATGATCGAGCAGTTTTCCGTGTGGCAGCCCGAACTGTCGAAAGCGGGAAACATCAAATTTCGCGTGGACGATCGGCGGTACACAAAATTATTCGACGGAACGAACGTCATGCTATTCAAGGTCTTTGTGACGAACCCGCTGGCTCCGTCGTTGAATTTGCGCGGATACGTCGACGAGCGCGGTCGCTGGCTGAAATCCGAAGCCGATTTCGCCGGCAAGATACTCACCACTTATGCGGTCTCCGCCGAGGAAGCGCTCGAGGAACTGGCGGGAGGGGAGCTCGATCTGGCCCTGTCGAGCATCGTGAAAGTCAAAGGCTTGCGGAACCCTCACGAGATGCAGGAGGTCGTCTATCGGATTAAAACGAAAGCGGCGGATCCTGCCCGATATTTTCCGTCCGATCCGAGCCAGCATGTCGAGCCGATCGACGACGAAACCATTCAACTGACCGTCCGCAAGGTGCCTGCACCTCCGCGTTCGGTCGTCGTCGTCCCGCAAGCGGAGGAATTCCTCGCGGCGACCGATTATCTCCAGAGCGACGATCGAGGCGTGATCGAGCTGGCCCACCGGGCGGCAGCGGGCATCGGGACCGATCCGCTGCGAATCGCCGTCAGCATGGAGTCGACCGTCCGGGAACGAATCCACAAGAAGATGTTTTCGTCGGCGCTCGCCTCCGCCGCCGAAGTGGCACAATCGCGGGAGGGGGACTGCACCGAGCATGCGATGCTGCTCGCGGCGATGCTCCGTGCCGCAAGAATTCCTTCGCGCGTGGCGGTCGGGTTTTCGTACGAACCCCGCATTGGTGGATTCATCGGCCACATGTGGACGGAAGCCTGGATTCGCGACCGCTGGGTTCCGCTGGATGCGACGCTCGAGAGCGGCAAAATCGGTGCCGGTTACATCAAGCTCTCGGACAGTTCGCTCGGCGAGAATACGCCCTCTCCGATCATCGCATTCCTGCCGATGATGGAGCTGCTGGGGAAAATGCAAATCGAGGTCGTGCAGCAACGCTGACGGCGTGTTGAAAATGGGGACTGGCTCCGAGCAGGAAGCGAGCATCCTCATAGAATTCGCGTGGTCGCGAGGTGCCCGTCCCCTTTTTCAACGAACTGCTAACGGGTACGATGTTCGGTCGAGCGGGAGAAAAGTTCTCCCAACTCCGAAGCCTCTTTGAGCCTGATCCCGCAGGAGCGATTCGATGGGCGAGCTGAACAATCAAATCAACCGGGCCGTGTGGTTCGACATTCCCGTCTCCGATCTCGATCGAGCGATTCAGTTTTACAAAGCCGTGCTGGCGATCGATGTGTTCAAGGAGTCCTTCGAGAAATTCACGTTTGCGGTTCTCGATCACAAGGACGGGAACGGAGGATGCCTGGTGATCAAGCCGGATGAAATCAGCGATGCGGGCCTGCTGCTCTATCTCAACGCAGAAGGCCGAATCCGCGACGCCGTTTTGAAGACGACATCGAACGGCGGGAAAGTGCTGGAAGATGTCACATCAATCGGGCCTCACGGTTTCCGGGCTGTCATTCTCGACAGCGAAGGAAACCGTCTCGCGCTGCATTCGAACGTCGACGCGTAGGTTCGCCACCGACGGAAATCACCGGCTCCTCACGATCACCGACGTTCGATCGTTTCCTTCAGTAATCGGATCAGTTTTTCCAGCCGCTGTACCTGCTGATTCACGACGGTCGCGGGGTCGGGGCGGCCGATCTGATCGGGACCGAGCTGGGTCTGAATCAACTGGAACATCTGTCGCGAGGCGTTGGAGTTCAGGAATTTCTGACTGAATTCGAGATTTTTCAGCAGTTCCTCAGCATGCTTGAGGATGGTCTTTCCTCCCACCTTGACGCTCGGATCCGCCCCCATTTCGAGGAGCTGTTCGATTCTCTCCCCGGGATCGGTTTCGGGGTCGATCTCCTGATGGAGCGCGATGTACAGCAGGGGTGAATGCCGGTCGTCGCTCCGATTGAGATCGACTCCGTCTGAGTGTAACTGACGAACTCGGTCCATGTCTCCTGCCTGAAAGGCTGTGACGAGCTGAAAGTGGGGGTCTTTCTGCTGCTCCCGCACCTCCGCCTCCCAGCGTGCCTGCATCACCTGGCAGACGCGATCGATCTGTTTTTGTTGTGCGCGAGAACAGAGTTTGTACCAGACGGTGCCGTCGCCTCCGGGGCCGTCTTCGGCGGTCTCCCACCCACCCACGTCGAGAATCTCACCCTTGTGGACCGACACGCCGAGTCCGTGCTCGGGTTCCCATTCAGCATCGAAATGGAATCCCAGGACGGCCTCTCCGTCGATTTCGGTTTCGTTTACAGTCAGTTCTGAAAAGAAGATGACTCCCACCTGATCGTCGGGAGCATCGACCTTGATGTCGAAGAACTCCGGTTCGTCGGCTTGCAGTTCCCGATAGTAACGAAAGATCGCCTCGGAGATTTTTTGGCCGATCGTCTCTTCGTTCCGGAAGAATTTTTCCAGCGTCGCGAGTTGAACCTCGCTCGGCGGCTGACTCGATTCATTCGTCCGGACGGTTATCTGAAAGATTCCCTCGCTGTTTCGGATCCGCTCGTCGTCGTCGTCGAAATCGTCCAGATCGTCATCATCGAAGCCCAGATCCTCTTCGTCGATTTCGGATGCGAGGTGTTCGATCTCCCGATTGAGCTGATCGAAGAGCGTCATGTTGGGGAGGATAAAAGCGAGCGGCGTCTGCTTGAATTCGTCGGGGATTCCTTCGCGCTCGATTTCTTCAGGTGTCTTGTCGAACAGATCTTTCAGTTTGCTTTCGAGTTCGTGGGCGGAGTCGTCCAGATATTCCACTTCGCGCCCGGATTCGACGAATCGGGACAGGAAGCCGAACTTGCGCTCGAACGCATATCCTTCGCATTCTTCATCGTATTCGAGTTCACCAAACTCGGGATGTTGCATCTCGTGACCCTTCAATTTGCCACCGCAGCGCGCTGATTTCAGATTACACTTTCGCGAAGACTTCGAAAAAAGTAAACCCGCGGTTGCGACGGAAAACTCACGATGGCAACCGCGGGTCGTGTGATCCAGCGGCACATCACTCCTGCGGGGAGGGAAGCGTTTTCTTGAAATCCCCCGCCGTCACGATGTAAATCGATTCGAAGTCGACGTATTTCTGCAGCGCCTTCTGAACGTCCGCCTGAGTCGTTGCCAGAATCTTTTGTTCAAGTTCCGAATAATACCTCATCGTTCGGTCGTTGTGCGTGTTCTGTTCGAGCATTCGCGCCAGACCCGCATCGTTGCTGCGGTCTACAATCTGCTGTTGGAGGTAACCCTCCTTGGCCTGCGCGAGTTCTTCCTCGGTCACGCCCTCCTTGCGGATCCGCTCGACTTCTTCCCGAATTGCCGTCACGACCTTTTCGGTATTGTCGGGGTTCGAAATGGCATACAGATAAAAGACCGCCCGATCGTTGGTCGCCTGGGCGTTGAAGCCCGAACCGACTCCGTACGAAAGCCCTTCCTTCTGTCGCACGCGGTCTCCCAGACGGGAGGAAAGCGAACCTCCTCCCAGAATCCAGTCTCCCAGCACCATCGCAGCGTAATCCTCGTGCGTGTCGCCGATCGGAAGGACGGTCCCCGCGAAGTAGGTCGAATTCGCTTTGTCGGGTGTCTGGATGATTTCCCGTCCACCGGCCACTTTGACCTCTCCCGATTTCAGCACCTCGACGTACGAAACATCCGATTTCCAGTCGTCCAGGATCTCGTTAATCTGCGGAACAATTTCCTCGGGATCGAAGTCGCCGATCACGGTCAGTTCTCCGTGAGCCGCTCCGAGTTGTTCTTCGTAGAGCTGCTTCAATTTCGCCGAGGTGACGGCTTTCACCTGTTCGATTTCCTCCGCGTGCATCGGAACGTATCGCGGATCGTCCGGTTCGGCGGGAGTGAGAATTCGGCTGATCGTTTTTCGCGCGAGTTGAGTCGGATCGGTCGATTCCTGTTCGAGCGTGGCGATGTCCTCGTTTTGACGAATGGCAAGCTGATCTTCCGGGAACGTCGGCGCTCGTAAGACTTCTTTCAGAATCGCCAGCACTGCGGACAGATTCTCCCGTTTGCATTCGATCGTGAATGTCGCCTCCCCCGCAGAGCCTGTCGATTTCAGACTGGCCAGCAGTTTATCGAGTTCATCCTTGAGTTCCTGCCGCGAGTGTTTTTCCGTTCCGCGGAGCATCATCGCAGGGAGATAAGACGCCGTTTTCGCCCACCCCCTGAGCGAGGCTTCGTTTCCGTACCGCAGCGTCAACCGCAGATTCACAACCGCTCCCCGCGTTTTCTTCGGGACCAGGGCGGCTTCGATCCCCGAAGGGAGCTTCTGAAAAATCGTCCGCTCGTCGATGTTTTCGGGAGTGACTTCGAACGCTTCACCCTGCGCGATTCCCTCGCGCCCTTGGTAGTCGCCGATCATCTCGGCCAGGTTCGGAGTCGCGGGAACTTCGACGCGATCGGCCGATTCGGTCGGAATGAACACACCCGTCGTACGATTGCTGGGTCTCAGATACGCCGCCGCGACGCGGTTGACGTCTTCGACGGTCACTTGTTCGACGCGGTCGCGATACAGAAAATACAAACGCCAATCCCCTTGAGCGGCCCATTCCGAGAGTTCGATCGCGATCGTGCTGCTCTTGGCGGCTTCCTGTTCGCGCTGTTTGAGGAGTGTCTGACGCGAGCGTTGCACTTCTTCCTCGGTCACTCCGTCTTCCCGCAGCACATCGATCGCTTCGTACATCGCATCCAGGACGGTCTCGGGTTCGATTCCCTCATTCACTTCCACCAGCAATCGGAGCACACCCGGATCGTGCAGTGCGAACACGCCCCCGTAGATGGAAGCCGCCAGCCGCTTTTCGACCAGCGCCTTGTACAACCGGCCCGCAGGCTCGGCGGTCATGATCCCTTCCAGCACGTCGACCGCGGCAAACTCGGGGTGCGGACCGGCGGGGATGTGATAGATCGATCCGACAACCGAGACTTCCCCCACGCGGCGGAGTTCGACGATTCGCTCGCCGTCCTGAGCCGGTTCTTCGGTGTAGGTATTGGGGAGTTCGCGCTCCGGTTTGGGAATCGATCCGAAGTATTCGTCGATATATTTCAGCGCGTTTTCGGGTTCGAAATTTCCCGCGACGACGACCATCGCGTTATCCGGCTGATAATATTTTTTGTAAAATGCTTTGAGGTTATCGATGGGAACCCGTTCGATGTCTGCCCGGTTGCCGATCGTCGAGTTGCCGTAATTGTGCCAACTGAACGCGGCCGACATCATCTTCTGGAACAGCACGCTGTAAGGATTGTTCTCGCCCCGCTCGAACTCATTGCGGACGACGGTCATTTCGGACACCAGGTCCTCTCCCTTGACGTAACTGTTCATCATCCGGTCCGCTTCGAGCTTGAGTGCGAACTTAAGATTGTCGTCGGCGGCGGGGAGAGTTTCGTAGTAATTGGTCCGGTCGAGCCAGGTCGTTCCGTTAAAGTCTGCCCCCCGCGCCGTGAGCAGTTTGGGAATGCTCTCGTGGGTCGGAGTCCCTTTGAACAGCATGTGTTCGAGCAGGTGCGCCATCCCGGCTTCTCCATATCCCTCGTGCCGCGAACCGACGAAGATCGTCAGGTTGACCGTCACTTTCGAACTCGACAGATCGGGAAACAGCAGAACTTTCATTCCATTTTCAAGTTGAAACTCGCTGATTCCCTCGATCGTGGTCA
The DNA here is from genome assembly GCA_035513495.1 of Planctomycetaceae bacterium. Taxonomy (GTDB): domain Bacteria; phylum Planctomycetota; class Planctomycetia; order Planctomycetales; family Planctomycetaceae; genus DATKCB01. The sequence goes on from DATKCB010000259.1 coordinate 7,464, forward strand.
CATGCTTCACGCGAGGATCCTCTGCTTTCAAATCGGAAAGAGCTAAAACGGAAGCGAACAAACCCAGCAAGCAGGCTGAAAATCTCATGGGAACTCCTCTCCTGTATCACGAGACGGTAATCGTTTCCCAGCGTCCGCGGGTGTGATGACCGCGGACGGGAGGTCGATGCCAATCGAATAAACACGTTCTGATCGTAACATTCCCGAGTCCCGAAAGAAACTGTTGCCATGGGAGTTCGAACGACCTGCAAAGAATCGCAACACGCACTTCGCGACATGCTGGGGAGCCGTGTGGAGTGGGTCGGTATTGCGTGGGAGCGGGGAAAGGTGCGACAGTCGTAACGGCAGCGGTAACCGGGCCGCCGCCAAAAGACTATGATTTCAAAACCTGCGTGATCGGCGGCTCCGGTTCATCGCCTTGTTCGCCAATCATTTGCCGAACATTGGCAATTGTGGTTTGGGACGATTCTCCTCAAATTTCCTTAATTCGTCGTCAGTCGACGGCGGCGAAAATAGTACCGCATACGTTCGATCATTGTTTAACTGGAGTTCCGTCGCAGACAACCACGATTCGTTGGCCTTGCCATGCTGACTCCGTGACGGGAAGAAGACCATTTGCAAGCCCGTGACTTTCGATTGCGATTTCGAGTAATGGACGCAGGCGTAGGTATGATTCTTGTCAATTATCACGATTAAATTTGCACGATCGGGATCACCTTTCGCGAAGGCAAAGCCGCCTTCAGCAAATTCTATTTCTCGCTTTGTCAATATGCTTTTCACGAGGTCAAGTGATTGCCCAACGAACAACCTGTTTGGCTTGAGATCCTGCGAATCAGTGTCGGTCATGGTCTGCTGCGGAAAGCTAACAGAGACAAGTACGGTGAGCATCAGTGCTGTTGCGATTATCCGAACACGCATGTGCATTTCCTGTTGGCTAACGGCCGCGATAACCGAGTCGCGGGGTTTGATTGTCCATTGCAAAGTCGCCCGGCTACCGCGACTTCGGTTCATCGCATTGTTCGTCGGAGTTTCGAGTTACGGTCGATTCTACCATCCGTTAATTGGTGGTCCATCGCCATCCAGATGTCTATTTACCATGTAGTTCGGATCTGCCCAAAGGCAAGCCAGTAACGTGCCGTCTGGGCTCGTCACCGGATTCTTTGGATTTCGTT
>DATKCB010000260.1:0-4585 GCA_035513495.1 Planctomycetaceae bacterium
ACCAGCGAATACGAAATCGTGCTCGCCGTCGTGTTGTTTCCCCCCGAAAAAATCCACAGCGTATTGTTCGTTAATTCGACCAGCCACTGCGCCCCCGTCGGAAGCAACTGACTGACTCCAAAATTCGATCGTTGCGAAAGACTGTCGGTCACGCCGGGAACGGACGTCCCCGTGATGCTGGAGCCTGGCGTTCCTCCGCCTCCGAGATAGCGAACGCCGAACTGAAATCGCTCGCGGCTGACCGCCAGCGCTTGCAGATAAACGTTTTCGATTTCGGTCTGATAATCCCGATTGTGAATATTCGCCAGTTCGATCAGTTGTCCGAGTTCGAGATTGTGCAGCGCGGCGGGCTGATTGACCACGCCGGCAATGCTGGTCTGCATCACAAACTCGTTTTCCCCGACGTCTGCGAGCAGATTTTCCAGCCAGTTCGGGTTTTCGACGTTGAACGCCTGACCGAACCGGTGCCAGCTTTTGTAACCCTGCCAGCCCCCCACTTCGTGCATCAACGCATTCGCCGATTCATCATCGGGAGGGAGCGGAAGTTCGTCGGGATCGTACGGATCGTAGAACCGGCTCCGCGGATCGGGGGTGATGTCCATCCGCGGAAGATCCCAGGCCGGATCGGTCATCTTCTCGGAAATCAGCTCGTAAGAATCCCGGTCGGCCTGTTCCCGCCAGAAACTCCGGGAGCAACCGGGCATGCAGCACAGCACGATCGCGATTGCGAGCAGCAATCCGCCGATCGGGCGGCGGTATGAGGGATTGTCATCCATGACTCGATGTCTTATTGAAGTGAACGGCCAACCGGGATCTGTGACGATTCGCGAACTTCATCTCAGTCCAGAGTTGAGTTCGATGCGTCTTCTCTCGCGCCCGACAGATTCTGCGGACGATGACTCAAAATATGCGGAGCAGGAATCTCGCGTGAGTGGCCGAACGTGTCGGCCTGTCCCGCGGAGTTCAGGTGGGTTGTCAATTCGGACAACAGACGGATCAGTTCGATCCGCTGCGGCTCGGAAAATTGTCGCAGCATCTGTTCCAGAAGCTGGCGATGGCACGATTTGATTCGCTGTAAGACCAACTGACCTCGTTCGGTAAGAATCAGCACCCGCTTGCGGCGATCGATTTTGCAGCGGAGACGATAGATCAGATCGTCGGTCCTCATCCGTTCGACGAGCGTACTGATGCTCGACTCGGACTGTTCCAGATGTTCGGCCAGATCGGTCTGCGAACAGCCGTGGGGCGACGATGCATGCACGAGATTCAAGACCGCATATCGGATTTCGTTCAGATCGAACTTCTGAAAGTGCTCGGCCAGACGGGATTTCAGACATTGCGCCGCCGATTGCACACGCTCGACCACACGTTCGGCCGAGACCGCAGGTGGAAGTGCCGCCTGCTCGGTTCGCTGCGATATGACAGGATTGTGCGCGTGCCAATTCTGCTCCGAAGATTTTCCCGCCATCTGCTGACCTTTCCGTTTCCGATCTCAGGTTGACACCTTCCGCGCACCTCAGATACGGGCCAACCCCCTCGAACACTCACAACGAGTCGTGTCCGAATGGCTCTCGCATCAGCCCGATTTGATTTCAGATCGGGCTACAGACTTGATTCGGCAAAAAACAGTTCGCGCCTGAAGCTTTCCTCGTCCGATTGCGGGAATCTGAGCAGGATTTGTTCGCGAGCGGCTTTTTTGGAAAATTCTGGACACTCGCCCGGAGTTTTCCTTAAACTCCAACTCTCGAAAATACCCGCCGCATTTTTTTGAAAAGTGAGACCGATGACGCAAATACATTCAAGTCGCGCGATCTGCTTGATGTGTGTGATTGGCTTCAGCCTGACGTGCTTGCGCACCGCGAGGACCGAGGCCGCCCCTCCCAACATCGTCATCATCTTCGCCGACGATCTCGGTTACGGCGATCTCGGCTGTTACGGTCATCCCACCATCAAGACGCCGAATCTCGATCGCATGGCCGCCGAGGGAATTCGCTTCACGCAGTTTTACGCCGCCGCACCCGTCTGCACGCCCAGCCGAGCGGCGCTCCTGACCGGTCGCTATCCCATCCGCAGCGGGATGTGCAGCGACAAACGCAGAGTTCTGTTCCCCGATTCGGGCGGAGGAATTCCCGCCTCGGAACTGACGCTCGCCGAAGTTCTCAAAGACCAGGGTTACGCGACCGCCTGCGTCGGCAAATGGCATCTCGGACACCTTCCGCAGTTCCTCCCGACCAGCAACGGCTTCGATTCGTACTTCGGAATTCCCTACTCGAACGACATGGACCGTCTCGCCTCGTCACCCAAGGGACGCGAGGCCTTCTGGAACCCAAAGGTCGAATACTGGAACGTCCCCCTCCTCCAGAACGAAAACGTCATCGAACAGCCCGCCGATCAGACCACCATCACCAAACGCTACGGACAAAAATCCGTCGAGTTCATCACGGCCAACCAGGACAAACCGTTCTTTCTGTATCTGCCGCATTCGCTACCGCACGTCCCCCTGTTTCGCTCTCCCCAATTCGAAGGGCACTCCCTCCGCGGTCTGTACGGTGACGTGATCGAGGAAATCGACCACACCGTCGGGCAGATTCTCGATACGCTCCGCGAATTAAAACTTGCCGAAAACACCTTCGTCTTCTTTACCAGCGACAACGGCCCCTGGCTGACTTTCGACACCCACGGAGGTTCCGCCGGGCTGCTCAAGGACGGCAAAGGCGGCACGTGGGAGGGCGGAATGCGCGAACCAGGCATCGGCTGGTGGCCCGGAAAAATCCCCGCCGGACAAGTCACCGCCGAACTCGGCTCGACGCTGGACCTTTACACAACGAGCCTGCTGCTGGCGGGAGCCGAAATCCCCGCCGACCGGGTGGTGGACGGCCTCGATCTCCGTCCCGTCCTGTTCGGAACCGGCCCCAGCCCCCGCGATTCCTTCATCTATTATCGCGGGCAATCGGTCTTTGCCGCCCGCCTGGGACCGTGGAAGGCCCACTTCATCACGCAAGGCTCGTACGGTCCCCCCGCCCGGACCGAGCACGAAACCCCGATCCTGCACCATCTGCTGCACGACCCGTCGGAAAAATACGACTTCGCCCAGGATCACCCCGAAGTGATCGCCCAGATCCGGGAACTCGTGGAGCAACACAAAGCGACGGTCAAACCGGTGGTGGACCAGTTGGCGATCCCGTCGAAGAAGTGATAAAAGTTCGCGTAACATCTCAGCCGACTGATGTAGAACGGGCTTCCAAGCCCGTTCGTGAGTGCAGGGTTCATCATCAACGGGCTTGGAAGCCCGTTGGTACGACCCGCCCCACCATTCGGCTGAACAGTTACGAGTTCGCTTTCGTTCTGATCTCGGTCAAATCCCAGTCAGGGCCATCGGAAATTCTCGAAGCGCACGAAAAAACCCGGCGAAAGCCGTTTCGCCGGGGATTTTGTCGTTCAGAATCGACGAATTACTCGGGGGTCGATCCCGATTCGCCTTCGCCTTCAGGAGTCGCTTCGCCTTCGCCTTCAGGTGCTGTCGTTGTGGTCGTTGTGGTTTTAGGTTCTGTCGTTGTGGTTTCAGGTGTTGTCGTTGTGGTCGTTGTGGTCGGAGTGGTTGCGGTTCCGTCGCCAGCATCTTCGCTGCAGCCAACGATAAACACAGCCATAGCAAGCATCATTAACAGTGAACACAGTTTCTTCATGGTGTTTCTCCTTGCGAGAAAAAAGCAAATCTGCAGATTCGGGGCGTATCCAATAACACCCTCTCTGGGAGGTAAGAGGATTTCCCGAGCCGAATATTCCCGGAATTTTGAAATATCTTCAATTTTCTTAAGGAGGGCAAAAACAGGCGATTTTCGCAATATTTTCAATTCCGTCACCGGCGTTTGAATTTTACCCATCTCCGCTTGACACAAAATCGGGCATTCCATAAAAGCCCCGCACCTTTCACCGTGCCTCATCCCCGAGGCAACGTCGCGACATCCTGTCTCGGCAGAAAACGAAGACCTTCCGGTCTTCAAAAAATCCACCTTTCAAAACCTGACTTTTCCCACACAACACCGGCTGAACGTTTTTTGCGCCCGCCGGAACCAACCTGATGAATCCGATTTCCTGCCACTCCCATCCTCGGGAGAAGGGGAATCTTGACCATTCGAATCCACCTGCATCTCTTCACAATTCCGAAGACAGGACAATCGATGAAAACTTTGCGACCGATTGCCTTCGTACTGGCTACCCTGTTGCTGATCTCTGTCGGCACGGTTTCCACATGGGCACAAAACGACCCGAGTATCGATCCGGGAGCGGGTGGACAAATCTCGGGCAACCTGCCCGACAGCCGCGCGGGCATCATCACCCTCGAAGGGCTCTCCGGAACCAACGGCCTCGCCGTCGGAGCCGAGCGGCAGGCCGGCTTCAGCTACTTCCACGATTCCCACTACTGGGATCGGAACTTCTACCGGGTCGACGCCTTCCTCCCCTACAACCTCACACCGGGAACTGACTACTTCTACACCAACTTGCTCGGTGCCGTCACCCAGGGTGGTGACGGAGTCGTCAACCTCGGCCTCGGCTACGGCTATTACGTCGAAGGCTGGGACCG
>DATKCB010000261.1:0-8080 GCA_035513495.1 Planctomycetaceae bacterium
AATTCGACTCATCACGAAACACCGGGAGGAAGAGTGGGGCGGGAACCACAGGGGCTTAGTATCAATATACTTTGATTCGACTTCCGAGCCAACCACAAAGTGGATTATTTGCACTCCTCGACGAAAGAGAATCAGATCCCCCGTGCCGAAGCGTCTTTGCGAAATTGATTCGAAATCGGAGATGTGGCATTCGCGGAGAGACCGCGTTCTGCTAAACGGCGTTCGTCGGAGATGGAAACGGTCTGCTGTTACGAATCCTCGGGCTTGCCGACATCGACTTGCGACCAGTCAACCGCGGTATCGTTCAGTTCGATGCTTTTGAGTGCTTCCAGAGCGAGTTTGAGATCCTGGTGTTTCACGATGATGTTGACGTCACCAGGGGATTCGGCGCGAAATCCTGCCGTAAACCCGCCTGTGGTCAGGGCGTGAATGCCGCGATCGGCAAGGGCGGAGAGAATTGCTGCCGCTTCCCATTCGGTCGGGACGCGGGTGAGAACCTCCGGGTTGTCGGGGTCGGTACTCATTTTTATTCTTGCGACGGAGCGCGCGAAGCCAGGACTTTGACAGGTTCCGGACGACTTTTCACGAACAGATACGTTACGGCTCCTACCAGGATCAATAGAATCGACAGAGTCAATGTCAGCAAACAGCCGAGAAATAATTCGGCGGCCGTGAATTCGAGCCGCATCATCCCCCAGAAGGAAATTGGAATCAGAGACACAGCACAAATGAAGCAGAGCAATAATCCGACGAGTGCGATTGTTTCATCATGGCAAATCGTTCGCGACAACAAATTTCGTTCTGAGGGCATGTTCTCTCCGTCTCAGTGGGGGAAACGATATCACGATCGATCGTGTATCGGGAACAACATTATAGCAGCGCGTTCAACCTAGCGGAAAGAAAAAAGGATCCATTTTACTTGCGGACGATGCTGCGGGCCCTCACTCCCTAGGGAGAAAGCATCGGTTTCGATGATCAACCCAGACGATCAATCTAATGGAATCGGCCAACTCATCCCGCTGATCATCCCCCCATCGACATAGATCACCTGTCCCGTCAGAAAACTTGAGGCTGCGGATGCCAGGAAGATCGCGGTGCCGACGAGATCCTCGGGAGTTCCCAAACGCTGTTGGGGAGTATTGTCCATGCCCCATTTTTGCATTGTCGGATCGGACCACAGTTTTTCAGTGAGTGGCGTCAGGATGAATCCCGGAGCGAGGCCGTTCACACGAACTCCGCGCGGCCCCCATTCGGTCGCCATCACGCGGGTCATGGCTTTGAGAGCCGATTTGCTCATCGCATACGGACCGACTCCCGGGAGCGGCGTGTCGCTATTCAGGGAGTCGATGTGAATCTGGGAACCGTGGCCTTGCGCGAGCATCTGTTTGCCGACCTGTTGTGCCACGTAGAAGGCTCCACGCTGATTGATGTTCACGATGAAGTCGTATTCATCGAGCGTGTATGATTCGATTCGCTTTCGCTTGTTGACGCCGGCCACGTTCACGAGCGTATCGATTCGACCGTGATCGGCGACGACCTGCGCGACGGTTTTGTCGATCTGCTCGGGTTGTGCCACGTCGCACACAAGCGACTCGACCGGATATTTTCCGACAGAAATCTCACGCGTGGTCTGTTGCAGCGTTTCGGAATCGCGGCCGGTGATGATCACGCGGGCGTCCCGTTCAGCGAACCCCTTGGCCAGCTCTGCTCCGATTCCGCGGCTGCCGCCGGAAACGAGAACGATCTGATCGGCGACGGAAAATAAAGCATCTGGCATGAGGGTGTCGTATCACTGATTGAGACGGAAGGGATCGAACTTGTGACGAGTTTGACCGGCGGTTATTTCAGTCCGGCTTTTTCGTAATCGAGTCCCTTTTCTTCGTAGATTTTCTTCTTCAATGCCTCGTCGGTGAACAGCACGATGGTACCGTCATCTTCGTTGTATCCGTATTTCTGCCAAGCGAAGACTTCCGTAAACCGGATGCCGTACTGTTTCATGATCCCCATGAACTCATCGTAGGTGGGCCATCTTCCATGTTCGGCCTGATGAGCCTGCACAGCCTGCTGCATACCGAGTGTGCTGACCTGCGACGCAACCATCACGCGAACGTTCGCCAAACCGGTCAGGTAATTGGTGCCGAATTTTCCGTTTTCGACGACCACGAGATCGGGATTTTCCGCAAGAGCTTTCTTGGCGTCAACGACTTGTGCCGTTGTTTTATTGAGAATTCCCTTGGGATCCTTCTTCGGCTGTTCCTCGGCCTTGGCTTGTTCGGCCTCTTCAGCAGCCTGTTTTTTCACCTCCTCTTGCACAGGCGTGATCATCCCTTCGCATCCCACCGCCAGCAAACAGGCAACGCAACAAATTCCAGTCAGATTGAATCTCATGGCAACGGTCCTGTTGTTAGCAGAAAATGTTCGATCGAGCGGACTCCTACCGGGCGTAATCGACGTTCCGGGATTCTCTCAGGATGACAACTTTAATCTCGCCCGGATAGGTCAAAGTCTCTTCGATCGCCTTCGCGATCTCCTTACTCATTTTAGCAGCTTCCCGGTCGTTGACCTCTTTGGGGTCGACGATAATCCGGATTTCCCGCCCGGCTTGAACTGCATACGTCTGTTCAACACCGGGAAATCCATTGGCCAGCGCTTCGAGTTCTTCCAGTCGGCGGACGTACTTTTCAAGTGTTGCCCGGCGAGCTCCAGGACGTCCGGCCGAAATCGCATCAGCAGCGGCGACAAGGACCGTATAAATGTAGGCGGGTCGAATGTCGTCGTGATGACCGGCCGCGGCGTGGACGACCTCCTCGCATTCTCCGTAACGTTTAAGGAGTTCAGCCCCGACGGCGGGGTGTCCTCCCTCCATTTCGTGGTCGGCGGCTTTTCCGATGTCGTGCAGAAACCCGCAGCGTCGGGCCAGGTTGGCGTCCAGTCCGAGTTGTTCGGCCAGCAGTCCGGTCAGATGGCTGACCTCGATCGAGTGCTGCCGGACGTTCTGAGAGTAACTCACCCGGAACTGCAGTCGTCCCATCAGCTCGACGATTTTGGCGTGCAAACCGCGAACGCCGACCTCCTCGCAGGCTTCGAGTCCCAGTTTGCGGATATGCTCCTCCATCTCCTTTTCGGTTTCGGCATGGATTTCCTCGATCCGGCTGGGGTGGATGCGTCCGTCCTGGATCAGTTTGATCAGGGTCAACTTAGCGGTTTCCCTCCGCACGTTGTCGAAGGCGGAGACAATCACGACTCCCGGAGTATCGTCGACGATCACGTCGACACCGGTCGCCTTTTCGAACGCGCGAATATTGCGTCCTTCCCGTCCGATAATTCGTCCTTTCATCTCGTCGTTCGGGATATCCACGGTCGAGACGGTCGTTTCGGAAGTATGGTTCGAGGCAAACCTTTGAATGGCCATCCCGAGCATTTCCCGGGCGACCGTTTCGGATTTGTCTTTAAGTTCGGCTTCGTATTTGAGGATGAGTCCGCCGATTTCGTCGGCCAGGTCGCGGTCGATTCTTTTGAGGAGCAGTTCTTTGGCGGTTTCGCGGTCGAGGCCGCTGATTTTGTGCAACTGGTCCTGTTCCTCGCGAATGATCCGCGTCAGCTCTTTCTCTTTCGCATCGACCGATTTCTGCCGCTCGGTCAATTTGTTCTGCGTGGCCTCGATCATGTTCTCTTTTTTGCGGATGTCCTTTTGCTGGTCTTCGATCAGCGCTTCCCGCTTGTCGAGGCGTTTTTCCTGTTCGCGGATTTCGTGACGCAGTTCGTTGGTTTCTTTTTCAAGTTCTTCCCGGCGGACGATCAGTTCCTCTTTCCCCTTGAGTTCCTGTTCCTTCCTAATGTTTTCGGCATCGATTTTCGCGAGGGCGACGATGTCTTCTTTTGTTTTGTAGGCTGAGCCCATCCTCAAGCGATCGAAGAAGAGTCCCAGCGCGATGCCGATTAACAGGCACGCGATTCCAACAGTAGCATTGTCCATGAAAGCGCTTTCTATGACAAAGACGTCTGGAAAGCTTCGCCATCATGCGCCGGTAAAATTGAAGGCGGAATGATGCCGGGCTGATGCTGCCGACTGACTTGAGCCGAAGCAACAGTCTGATCGCATCCATCACACAAAGCCGACGAGACCATCCTCGATGATCGAGGAGTTCGACCTCAAAGCGCGTCAGAGCGGAATTTCGTGCGAGTCGGGATTCAGACAGTCCGAGGGAACGGAAAATCTCTCCCAACCAGAGTCTGGACCGGGTGGCTGATAATACCCTCCCGGAACGGAGTATTCGCGATCGTGAGGCGCGGGAACGACAACGCTCCCGAAACCGGCACGAACTCGAACTCGCACGAGTTGTGGCCTCCGAATTGAGACGAGATTCCCGAACCATCTCACCAGGAGATGAATCAGCGATATCAGGTTTCGCTCCAGTTGACCGTTCATGTTAAAGTCCTGACAACACACTGAGTTCTGTTCATCGCGGAAACGCAGAATCTGCACTCCAGCCATGGAAAGGTCATTCGACCTGATGTCATGAGATGCTTTGAAGCTTCCCAAAACGGATAAAATTGTGAATGTTTGTTGAGACGGCGTATTCAGAAGTCTGAAAATATCAGGAACGGGACCGCCCCTGTCTGAATTTCGTAAGCCCATACTATCAAAGCCGATTCGCTGGTCAATTGTTTTCCGCGATCCTTTAAGATTTTATGAATTCCTCTGAGCGGGTAATAACCAGGTCATGTCCGTCGAACTGAACGATTCGATCTCTCAATCCTTGCTGAAATCAGGGATTTCCTCGGGAAAACTCCTGTTGGCAGTCTCCGGAGGGAGCGACTCCATGGCTCTGCTGGCAGCTTGTCACGGACTTCAGGAAAAATCGGATTATCGCTTTTGCGTCGGACATTTCGATCATGGCTGGCGTCCCGAATCCGCCCAAGAAGCGGAGTTTGTCCGTCAGACCGCGAAACTGCTTGGACTTGATTTTGACTCCGAACGAGTACCCGACGCGATCTCGACGAACGAAGAATCGGCCCGGCAGCAACGATACGACTTTCTGATCCGCCTCGCCCGGGAGCAATCGTGTCTCGCGATTTTGACGGCTCACACCGCCGACGATCAGGCGGAAACAGTCCTGCATCACCTGCTCCGCGGAACGGGGCTTGCCGGGCTGGCGGGCATCCCCGCGGTTCGTCCGCTCGACGACGGTATTCTGCTGATTCGACCTCTTTTATCCGTGTCGCGCGCGGAACTCAGGGATTATTTATCCCAACGGGAGTTGACGTATCGGGACGATCCCACGAACGAAACGTCCGAATACACGCGGGGCCGGATTCGCAATGAACTGTTCCCCGCGCTTGCCGGGTTGGGTTTTTTGCAGGTCCGGGAGCATCTTTGTCAGTTGGCCCGGCAATCGGATGACGTGCGGGAATCGCTGTCGTGGATGGCCGAGGGGATTCTCGAAACGGCGACGCTCGAACAGACCGAGTTCATCTGCCGACTCGATCTCAAGCAACTTCGCACACTCCCCCGGCATCTGCTCCGCGAGGTGTTCGTCGCGCTCTGGAAACGGTCCAACTGGCCGCGTCAGAAGATGGGATTCTCGGAGTGGGACCGACTGGCGAATCTGGGAGACGGTCCGCTTTCGTACCAGCTCCCCGGCGGAATCGCTGTCTCGATCCGGGGGGACGTTTTGCGCATGCGAAGTTGACTCTTCCCGTTTTACCGTTCCGCTGAACTGATCCGATTAGAGTGAGCGATCGATTCGTCTGCCGCGTCGAGGGGAAATGTTTGCGAAAAGAACGTGGAAAACCGTGCGGGCAGCGGTTAGGATGCGGCGTCATTGCGGATGCACTTCGAACCTCCGTCGGGACTCCGCGCTCAACGATCTTCCCACACTTCATCGAAGGACAAAATATCCATGAATGAAAACGGTTCGACAAGGGCGATCTTCTTCGCCAGTTTCATGACGTTGATTGCGGCAGGTGTCGGGTTCGCCATCCGGGGCGGTATCCTCGGCGAGTGGGGTAGAGAGTTCGGATTCACCAAGTTCGAGCTGGGAACGATCACGGGAGGGGGACTTGTCGGTTTTGGAGTGGTGATTGTACTCGCGAGTCTGATCACGGACTACGTCGGGTACAAACCGATTCTGATCGTGGCGTTTCTGTTGCACGTGTTGTCAGCGGTGATCACTCTTGCTGCGACGCCGGTTTATGCCGCGGCGGGGAAAGATGCGACCTACTGGTGTCTTTATATAGGAATGTTCATGTTCGCGGTGGCAAACGGCCTTTGCGAGGCTGTGATCAATCCTCTCGTCGCGACCATCTATCCCAAGCAGAAAACCCACTACCTGAATATTCTGCACGCCGGATGGCCGGGTGGACTGATTCTCGGCGGATTGACGGCGGCTTGTTTCGTCGGAGGAAAACCCTTCATCACTTCGTTGCGATGGGAAATTCCGATGGCGTTGTTTCTGATTCCCACAGTGATTTATGGATTCATTGTACTCAAGGAAACGTTTCCCGAGTCGGAAGCGAAAGCGGCGGGAGTCAAGTACAGTCAGATGTTCACACAGTTCCTCTCTCCGATGTTGATTCTATTGCTGTTCTTACATGCATGCGTCGGTTACGTGGAACTGGGTACCGACAGTTGGATCACGAACATCACGGAGTCAATGCTGGAAGGACAGGGCTTGATGCTGTTTGTTTACGCTTCGTCGATCATGTTCGTGCTGCGATTTTTTGCGGGCCCGATTGTCGAGAGAATCAATCCGGTTGGATTGCTCTTCGTCAGCGCCTGTCTTGGAGCGTCAGGACTTTACATGATCGGTCAGTCCGAAGCCGCTATCTTTGTGTGGGCTTCAGTCACGATTTACGGACTTGGGAAGACATTTTTGTGGCCAACCATGCTGGGGGTCGTGGGAGAACGATATCCTCAGGGTGGTGCCGTCGTGATGGGTGCCATGGGCGGAATCGGAATGCTTTCAGCAGGGCTCCTGGGAGGGCCTGGAATCGGTTATAAGCAGGATTACTACGCATCTCAGAACTTGGATGAAGCTTCGGAAGAAGCTTACGAACGCTACGCCGTTCCTGAAGCGGACAAGAACTCGTTTCTAATGCTACCGGAAATTCGGGGCCTCGACGGGCAGAAGGTCGGTGTCATTCTAGATAAAAGTGAAAAAGGTCCGGGTACCGAACTGGCCGATATGGTCGAAAAAGTTTCAAAATCGGGAGAACCGAACGAGAAAGTCGCTGCTTTGAATGCATGGTGGCAATCCGAGGGGAAGCCAAATGCTGAATCGGACAAAGCTCAGGTGGCCGCCGCTTCGATTTACGGAGGACGAATGGCTCTTAAATGGACTGCGGTCGTTCCGCTAGCAATGGCGGTCGGATATCTGCTGATTCTCCTCTACTTCAGATCCAAGGGAGGGTACAAGCAGGAGGTGCTCCACGGAGAGGAACCAGTGGGAGAGCACTACACGGGAGGTGTTGAAGGTCCCGTGGAGTAAATCTCTCCAATTTGATGATTTCTCCAACTCCCTCCGGACATCCGGAGGGAGTTTTTTTATGTCTCCGCATCGGACGAAAGCCCTACGGCGCAAGCCGTTGGGGGAATGGCGTGCGAGCTTCCATGCTCAATCGGCCTCGAATTATTCTCACGCGTCTCCTGCGAGTCGCGATGGCGTTTGAGGTTGGTCGCGGGTGTTAGTTTTCGGAGTTCTCTTCGCGTTCCCCCGATTGCTTACGCAATTGGGCTTCAAGTGACGCCTCCGGTGGCTGTCTGCTAAAATGATTTCCGATGTCCGAGTCACTCCTTTTTATGAATCAGTCGGCGATCCCGTTGCCATGACGCTTTCCGAAACCATCTCGCGAAATCTGACCCGCGTTCGCGAGCGAATCAGTGCCGCATGCGAACGTTCCGAACGGGATCCGAAGGAAGTCCGGCTCGTTGCGGTCACAAAGTACGCCGAGCCGGACTGGGTGCAGGCGTTGTACGATCTCGGACATCGCGACTTTGGCGAGAGCCGGCCGCAGCAACTCGGGCCGCGCACGGTCCAGTTTCCCCAAGACATTCGCTGGCACATGATCGGACATCTGC
>DATKCB010000262.1:0-13811 GCA_035513495.1 Planctomycetaceae bacterium
GTTGCAGACGAACTGCGACTCGGCTTTCAGATCGCCATCGTGACCTTGCAGCAGGACGTCTTCCAGAGCGGCGATGCTGTCCTGCAGGTACTTGACCAGATCGGTAATGCGGTCGAGCGTGTCAGTGTCGAAATCGTAGCCGAGCAGCTTCAGGTTCGCACACGTACCGGCGAGTTCGCTTTGATAGCGAATCGCGGCCGGGAAGATCAGCGTTCTTGCGATCTCGATCGTGAGTTTCGCTTCGACGTGGACGCTCTTGCAATACTGCTCGAGATACGTCTCGAATCGGCTCTCGAGTTCCCGTTCCGACAGAACTCCGTACTTCGAGAAGAGTTCCTTGACTTCCGGCGTTTCGAGAATTGGCAGCGCGTCGGGCGAAGTCTTCAGGTTCAGCAGACCGCGAGCCTTGGCTTCCTGGTGCCACGCTTCCGAGTATCCGTCGCCGTTGAAGATGATTGCACCGTGCTCGGTGATGATCTGCGTCAGCAATTTCTGCAAGGCGCTGTTCAGCTTGGCAGAATCGCCGCCGGTCGCCTGTTCGAGTTGGGTGGCGCAGTAGTCGAGGGATTCGGCCACGATAGTATTCATCGCGACGAGCGGACCCGCGATCGACTGACCGGAACCCACAGCTCGGAACTCGAACCGGTTGCCGGTAAAGGCGAACGGGCTAGTCCGGTTGCGGTCTCCGGCATCTTTCGGGAGAGGCGGAAGCACATCGACTCCGACCGACAGAGACCCCTTCGGCAAGGAGGAACTGGCTCCCCCCGCTTTGATCTGCTCGAACACATCGGTCAGTTGATCCCCCAGAAAGATCGAGATGATCGCCGGAGGTGCTTCATTCGCCCCCAGCCGATGATCGTTGCTTGCCGAAGCGACGACAGCCCGCAGCAATCCCTGGTACTTGTGGACCGCACGAATGACGGCTCCGCAGAAGAGCAGGAACTGGGCGTTATCGTGAGGCGTATCCCCCGGATCGAGCAAGTTGCCGCAGGTTTTGCTCCCGAGCGACCAGTTGACGTGCTTGCCCGATCCGTTCACGCCGGCGAACGGTTTTTCGTGGGTCAGACACACCATTCCGTACTTCTCGGCCACGCGGCGGAGAGTGATCATGGTCAATTGCTGATGGTCGGTCGCGATGTTCGCCGATTCGAAGATCGGAGCGAGTTCGTACCGTCCCGGCGCGACTTCGTTGTGCCGCGTTTTGATCGGAATGCCGAGCTTATACAGTTCCCGTTCGACCTCCAGCATGAACGACAGCACGCGGTCGGGAATCGCACCGAAATAGTGATCGTCGAATTCCTGTCCTTTGGGAGGCTTGGCACCGAACAGCGTTCGTCCCGCGTTCAAAAGGTCGGGGCGTGCGAAAAAGAAATTGCGGTCGATCAGAAAGTATTCCTGTTCGGGACCGGCCGTGGAGGAAACCATCGATCCATCGGAATGACCGAACAGTTTCAGGATGCGCTGGGCCTGTTTGTTGAGAGCCTGCATCGATCGAAGAACGGGTGTCTTTTTATCGAGTGCTTCACCGGTCCACGAGACAAATGCGGTCGGAATGCACAGCGTCGTTCCATTGGCGTTTTCGAGCAGATAGGCGGGGCTGGTCACGTCCCAGATCGTGTAGCCGCGCGCTTCGAATGTCTGGCGGATCCCGCCGGTCGGAAAACTGGACCCGTCGGGTTCCCCCTGGATGAGCTGCGATCCGCTGAATTCCGCGATCGCGCTGCCGTCGCCGGTGGGGGTCAGAAAGCTGTCGTGTTTTTCGGCGGTCAGGCCTGTGAGAGGATAGAAAACGTGAGCGTAGTGCGTGGCTCCTTTTTCGATCGCCCAGTCTTTCATCGCCGAGGCGACGATGTCGGCCGTAGTGGAATCGAGCTTCGCACCTTGTTCGATGGTTTTCATCAAGGATTTAAACACGGCCTTCGGCAGATGTTCCTGCATCACCGACTTGCTGAAGACATTGCAGTTGAACAGTTCCTGAGTGGAAACTTCCTTGAAGTTCATCGCCTGGGCGGGAGGAGTGTAGTTGGTGACGGCCGAGATTGCCGCTTGTCTTGCCGAACCACCTGTCGCCGCGCGCCCGCTGCTTCCCACTGCGGAACCCATTCTTCCCGTTCCTGCAGAGGATTCAGCAATTGTCGATTTCATGATCACAAAACTCCCGATAAATGGGCCGTCAGCGGTCGAGCGCTCTGAACAGCCACAGATGAAAGCCGGCATCCCTACCGAGTACGGTCCGCTCCCTGTAAACGCAATAGACCTGACAACACAGTGCAATCTTTGTGCCGAGCAGTTTCGTTCGGAACACGTTTTTTCCGGCCAGTCGCAGAACGAGGGTCCCGAGCGATACCGACATTGAATCCCGGAGTTCCTCGAGCGATCAAGCCCAAACACTTTTAACGAAACAATCTTTGAACTCATCGAACAGGGAGTGGAGAACAGCGCATTTCGAGACATTGCCGAGTTCCTCAGCAGGTGTGCCGTAAACGGAGGCATTAAATGTGTGGCGTGACCCCGAGATTCAGCGGTATCTCAAAACCAACGGTACACTCCGTTCAGCGCAGCCTCCCACCCGACAGCGTTGGTTGAGAGTTGAGATTCGTCGATCGAAATGTGATCTAGGTACCAACAGGTGAAAAACTCGTTATAATTGATCTTCCAAAGTCGAATCTCACAGGGAATCATCGCAACAAGTGATCTCGGACTTACCTCGCGAGGATCGAAAATTGATTGGCACGAGAATCGCCTGACAATCTCGGGAGACCGAATTCCTCCAGACCTTGGAATGAACACACTTTCACGCGGTTGCACATCGATCGGGCAATATCATTCACTTCCTTTGATTCAGGCATTATGTCAACACCGTTAGATTTCTCAAACTACAACATCGAAGGCTTTTACGATGAATTGTTCGATGATTCCGGAAACGCTCGACCCGGAGCAGAACTGTTGGTCGATGCGATTAAAAACCTCGCACCTGGAGAATTACAGCGCCGCCAGGCGACCATCGATCGAGCCATGATGCGAATGGGAATCACCTTTACCGTCTATGGTGACGATCGAGGGACCGAGAAAATCTGGCCGTTCGATATCATCCCCCGCATTGTCGGTCCTGACGAATGGAGGACTGTTGAACTCGGTTTAAAGCAGCGCATCAAAGCGTTGAATCTGTTCATCGACGACATCTATCACGATCAACAAATTCTCAACGACGGAGCGATTCCCCGCGAACTGATCGAGGAAGCGGCCTCATTTCGACGCGAGTGCATCGGTCTCAACCCTCCCAAGGGAGTCTGGATTCACATCACCGGTACCGATCTGATTCGCCATTCCGATGGTCGAATCTACGTGCTCGAAGACAATCTGCGATGTCCGTCGGGAGTTTCGTACGTTTTGCAGAACCGATTGCTGATGAAACGCAGTTTTCCGCAAATCTTCAAAGCTTCGCGCGTCCGGCCGGTGATCGACTATCCGAGCGATCTGCTGCGTACGCTGCAATCGCTTGCACCCGATATTGCAGGGCCTTCCATCGTTGTGTTGACCCCGGGAGCATACAATTCAGCATACTACGAGCATTCCTTTCTCGCTCAGCAAATGGGAGTTGAACTGGTCGAAGGGCGCGATCTCGTGGTCAAGAACGGTTTCGTCTGCATGCGGACGACGGAAGGGTTCCAGCGCGTCGATGTCATTTATCGGCGGATCGACGACGATTTTCTGGATCCGCGGACGTTTCGTAAAGACTCGGTGCTCGGTGTTCCCGGGATGATGGAGGTCTACCGGAACGGCAAAGTGGCGCTGGCCAATGCTCCCGGGACAGGCGTCGCCGACGACAAGGTCATCTATGCGTACGTCCCCGACATGATCAAATATTATCTCGGCGAAGTTGCCATTCTACCCAACGTACAGACATACGTCTGCCAACGAGATGAGGATCGCGATTACGTTTTGAGTCATCTCGACGAACTCGTCGTCAAGCCTGCGAACGAATCGGGCGGTTACGGCATGATGATCGGCCCCAAAGCCGATGAAGCGGAACGGAAAAAATTTGCCCGACTGATTCAGGAGAATCCCCGTAACTATATCGCCCAGCCGACGCTCTCGTTATCTCGGGTCCCGACGCTGATCGACGATCACTTTGAAGGACGCCACGTCGATCTGCGTCCCTACATATTGTACGGAGATGAGATCAAAGTGCTGCCCGGGGGGCTGACTCGCGTCGCACTCCGGAAAGGATCTCTGGTCGTGAACTCGTCGCAGGGAGGCGGGAGCAAAGACACCTGGGTCGTGGCCGATTCGGATTTTGATCTGCCAGAGCAACGTTAATTTTCCTTAAGCGGAAAGAAATTGATGTTAAGCCGTGTTGCCGATGCGATTTACTGGATGGCTCGAAACGTCGAACGTGCCGAGAATATCGCTCGATTCGTCGACGTGACGTTGAATATGACCCTGGATCTTCCGCCGGAGGTCAACCAACAGTGGGAACCGCTCGTCCTGGCGACGGGAGACGAGAAATATTTCAAAGAGCATTATCCTCGAGCGAATGCCGAATCGGTGATCCAATTTCTGGTATTCGACACGAAGTATCCGAACTCGATCCTCTCGGCGCTTCAGTCCGCGCGAGAAAATGCCCGGTCGGTTCGGGAAGCGATTTCGTCGGAAATGTGGGAACAACTGAACGCGTTCTACCACTTGGTCCGCAATGCCCGGACGAGTTTCGCAGTCATGGATTCTCCTTCCGATTTTTTCTGCTCAATTAAAGAACACAGCCAATTGTTCAACGGTATCGCGGACGCCACCATGTCGCACGATGTCGGCTGGAACTTCGCCAACCTGGGACGAGTGATGGAGCGAGCCGACAAGACCTCGCGGCTGCTCGATGTCAAATATTTCACGCTGTTACCCAAAGTGACCGACGTCGGCACACCGATGGAAGATTTGCAATGGGCCGACGTGCTGCGTTCCGTCAGCGGATTCCAGAGTTATCGGAGAAGATATCACGGAATTACCGTGGAACGCATTATCGAGTTTCTGATACTGGATCGGGCGTTTCCGCGAGCGATCAACTATTGCGTTGAAAGCGCCGATGCCTCCCTTCACGCGATTTCGGGGACTCCGATGGGTACCTTTCAGAATCCAGCGGAGCAACTTCTGGGTCAGTTGCGTTCCGACCTCGCCTACAGTCAGGTCGAGCAAATCGTGAAGAATGGCTTGCATGAATTTATCGATGCACTGCAGGTACGGCTCAATCGAGTGGGAAGAGCGATCCACGAAACGTTTTTCGCAATTCGGCCTGTCGATCAAATTCGGCCTGCTCAAATGCAGTCACAATCCTGAAATAACGTTCTGTCACACTTCTGACATGATCTTGGAAACCTGAGTACATTTATGCCGATTCGCGTCGCCCTTCATCACGAAACAAGCTACCGGTACGATCGTCCGATCACGCTGGGACCTCAAACGGTTCGTCTGCGCCCGGCTCCTCATAACCGTACGCCCATCCGGACTTACTCGCTCAAAGTCTTTCCGGAGGAGCATTTTCTGAACTGGCAGCAGGACCCGCACGGTAATTTTCAAGCGCGGCTCGTCTTTCCGAAAACAACCCGCGAGTTTCGGGTCGAGGTCGATCTGATCGCCGAAATGACGGTCATCAATCCTTTCGATTTTTTCATCGAGGATTACGCCGAAGAGTTCCCCTTCGAGTACGAACCGGAACTGAAAAAAGACCTGAAGCCCTTCCTCGACTGTACCGCCACGGGGTCAGAATTTCTGAAATATGCTGAAACTGTCGATGTCGAACCACAACGGCCGGTTTCATTTCTCGTCAAACTGAACTCTCAACTTCAGGCCGATATCGACTACCTGATCCGCATGGAACCCGGCGTGCAGACTCCGGAAGAAACGCTGGCGAAAGCCTCGGGTAGTTGCCGCGATTCCGCCTGGTTACTCGTGCAACTGCTGCGTCATTTCGGACTCGCCGCAAGATTCGTCTCGGGTTACCTGATACAACTGGTGGCCGATCAGAAACCGCTGGAAGGGCCTGAGGGGACAACGGCAGACTTCACCGACCTGCACGCGTGGACGGAAGTCTTTCTACCGGGAGCCGGCTGGGTCGGGCTCGATCCGACGTCTGGATTGTTCGCCGGTGAAGGTCATATTCCACTGGCGGCAACTCCGTCTCCCTCTTCGGCTGCGCCGATTTCCGGCGGCGTCGAAAAATGCGAAACGGAATTCTCGTTCAAGATGTCGGTCACGCGAATTCACGAAGATCCCCGCGTCACCAAGCCCTATTCGACCGAACAGTGGGAACGAATCGATCGAGTGGGAGCACAAATCGATGAGCGTCTTGCGCAGAACAACATCCGCCTCACGATGGGAGGCGAACCGACGTTCGTCTCGATCGACGACATGGAAAGCCCCGAGTGGAATACGGCGGCGGTCGGCGAAATGAAGCAGCGAAAATCGGTCGAGCTGATCCATCGATTGCGGAACCGATTCGCACCGGGAGCACTGCTGCACTTCGGACAGGGAAAGTGGTATCCGGGCGAATCGCTGCCGCGCTGGGCTTATACCTGTCTCTGGCGGAAAGACGGAGAACCGATCTGGTCGCATCCGGAACTGCTGACGGACGTTTCTCAGAAAGGGAAAGTGACTCACGAACATGCGGCGGAATTCATGGTCGATTTCGCCGAACGGATCGGAGTGGAAAAACGCTGGATTCGTCCCGCCTACGAAGATGTCTGGCACACCATTGAAAACGAACAGCGCCTCCCCGTCGATGTCGATCCCCGCAAGTTCGATCTGGACTCTTCGGAAGATCGGCGCCGTCTGGCGCGCACGCTGGAAATGGGCGTTGCAACTCCGGTCGGATACGTTCTTCCTCTCCAGAGAGCCTGGTGGCAAGCGAACGCCGGCTGGAAGAGCGGACCGTGGCCGTTTCGCACGGAGCGATTGTTTCTGATTCCGGGTGATTCGCCGATCGGTTTGCGTTTGCCGCTGGAATCGATGCCTTCGGGCGTCAGTAAAGTGTTGTATCAAGTGGATCCTTTCGACGGACGTCCGCCACTGCCGGCCTATCTCGAACTTCGACGCGCTGCGCAAGGCAGAATCAGCTCTCCCGAATCGCGGATCATCGAGCAGAGTCGCTCGTTGGGCGATCAATCTCCCGAGAACGACACGGCAAAAAGCGAGAATGAGCCTCCGGCCTGGACCTCGGCGACTCTGATCAATACTGCCATGTGCATCGAGCCGAGAAACGGTCAATTGCACGTATTCATGCCGCCCGCCGGATGTCTGGAAGACTACCTCGAACTCGTCGCGCTCGTCGAAGAAACTGCGGTCAATCTGAAAATGCCGGTGGTGCTGGAAGGTTACCTGCCCCCACACGATCCCCGTCTGGAACTGCTCAAAGTGACTCCCGACCCAGGGGTCATCGAAGTGAACGTTCCACCGGCGCACAACTGGGAGCAACTCAAGGAGATCACGACAGGCGTCTACGACGAAGCCAGGCAAGCTCGTCTGGGGACTGAGAAATTCGAACTCGACGGCAAGCACACGGGGACGGGCGGCGGAAATCATGTTGTTTTGGGCGGCGCGACTCCCGAACAAAGTCCGTTTCTGAATCGCCCCGATCTGCTGAAGAGCCTGATCGGTTACTGGAACAATCATCCCGCGCTCTCATATGTTTTCTCGGGGCAGTTCATCGGCCCGACGAGTCAGGCACCTCGCGTCGATGAAGGACGACGAGACGCAATCTATGAACTGGAAATCGCCTTTGCACAAGTTCCCGATCATTCCTGCGGACAATCGATTCCGCCGTGGCTGGTGGACCGGATATTTCGACATCTGCTGGTCGATTTGACGGGGAACACCCATCGCGCCGAGTTCTGCATCGACAAACTGTATTCCCCCGATTCGCAGACAGGCCGGCTGGGACTTCTCGAGTTCAGAGCGTTCGAGATGCCTCCTCATGCACAGATGAGCCTCGCCCAACAATTGCTCGTTCGATCGCTGCTCGCCATGTTCGCCGACCAGCCTTACATCAGGAAACTGATCCACTGGGGAACTGCAATCCACGACCGGTTTATGCTGCCCCATTGGTTGAAATTCGACTTGTGGGAGGTCGCCGACGACTTGAATGCGGCAGGCATCTCATTCGAGAAGGAATGGTTCGAGCCGCACCTCGAATTTCGATGTCCTTATATTGGCGAGATCGACTGCGGTGGGGTCCACCTCGAGATTCGACAGGCGATCGAACCTTGGTACGTCCTGGGGGAGGAACCCGCCGGTGGTGGAACCGCACGTTACGTCGATTCCTCTCTCGAACGGATTCAGGTCAAAGCTCAAGGCTTGTCGGACCGTTATACCATCACCTGCAACGGACACGCACTCCCTCTGAAGCACACAGGACAAAACGGAGAATTCGTCGCGGGAGTCCGGTATCGCGCGTGGCAGCCTCCCAGTTGTCTGCATCCGACGATTCCGACCGACACCCCCCTCACCTTCGACGTCGTCGACAGATGGAATCGAAGGTCGCTGGGAGGATGCCAATATCACATCGAGCATCCCGGGGGGTTGAACACACAAGTGTATCCCATTAACTCGCTTGAAGCCGAAAGCCGCAGGGCGTCGCGGTTCTTCGAGTTCGGACATACTGGGAAGTTGATTGAAGTCCGCCCGCCGGTCGTCAACAATGAGTATCCCAGTACTCTGGATTTAAGGCTTTTGAGATCACCGACACCCGCCGGGGATCGGTGAATCGCAGAAGCCAGGATCATAATCATTGAAGTCAAACGAAATGCCATCGACGCTGCCCTCCGTTCCGATGTCCGCGACTTACTCTCCTCCCGCCGGAATGTTCGACGAAGCATTTCAGAAGGGTGTCGCACGACCGCACTGGCAAGAGTTCTTTAAGCGGCTCGACTTGCTCGGCGAGAAAGAGTTTCGCAAACGCACGTCTCAAGCCGACGAGTTTCTCGACGAGAACGGTGTCACTTACGGAGCGATCTCCGACCAGGCGACGACTCAACGCCCCTGGAAACTCGATCTCATTCCGCTGATCCTCGATGAACCGACATGGCAGACCATCGAACGGGGGATCGCTCAACGGACACGACTGTACGACCTCCTGATTCGCGATCTGTACGGTGAGCAGAAAACACTGCGTGAAGGTTGGCTGGCTCCGGAAACGGTGTATGCACACTCCGGATTCCTTCTCCCGGCAATCGGCCTGCATGAACGAGAACGTTCCCTCGTCTACTATGCGGCGGAACTGGCGCGGTCTCCCGACGGTCGATTCTGGGTCATGGCCGACCGTTCCGACTCGCCGATGGGAGTGGGATTCGCTCTGGAAAACCGGATCATCTCCAATCGCACGATCCCACATTTGAGTAAATCCTGCCAGACTCGAAAGCTGTCACCGTTCTTTGTTCAGTTGAAGCAGACGCTGAAAGCTCTCTCACCTCGAAAAGTGGAACATCCCCGGATCGCGCTCCTGAGTCCCGGTCCGAGCAATCCGAACTACTTCGAAGACGTCTATCTCGCCCGATATCTGAGTTACGACTTGACGCAAGGAAGCGACCTCGCCGTCCGGGACGATTTCGTTTACCTCAAGACGCTGGCTGGGTTGCTGCCGGTCGACGTACTGCTGCTGCGTGGAAACGAATCCGAACTCGATCCGGTCGAATTTGGCGGCGGCGCAACGCATGGAGTGCCCGGACTGCTGCAGGCAATTCGTGCCGGAAACGTCGCGACCGTCAATGTTCCCGGCTGCGGAATCATCGAGGCTCCCGTCTTCAAGTCGCAATTGCCGAAACTTTGCCGGCAACTGCTCGGTGAAGAACTTCAGCTTCCTTCGATTGCCACCTGGTGGTGCCAGATTCCCGAGTCGCGAGAGTATGTATTCGAGAACTTGCGTTCGCTGGTCGTGAAGCCGGCGTTTACCGCCAGCGGAGGAGAAGAAATCATCGGTGCCGACCTGTCGGCCGAAGAAATCG
This sequence comes from Planctomycetaceae bacterium, assembly GCA_035513495.1. Classification (GTDB taxonomy): domain Bacteria; phylum Planctomycetota; class Planctomycetia; order Planctomycetales; family Planctomycetaceae; genus DATKCB01. The sequence continues at coordinate 9,990 of DATKCB010000262.1, forward strand.
ACTCGCTGCGACGACGAATCGAACAAAATCCTCACGCGTTTGTTGCCCAGGAATTGATCGCTCGTTCGGCTGTTCCGATGCTGAGCGCTGAAGGAGGGCTGCAGCCGGGGCACGTTGCATTACGGGTGTTTGCAGTGGCCGGTGAAGACGGTTACTCCGTCATGCCAGGCGGGCTCGTCCGAGTGTCGGATTCTTCGGGACCGATGGAACTTTCCATCGCGGGAGGTATGACGAGCAAAGATCTCTGGGTTCTTACCTCGGAACCCGACGAGGCGGTCTCGTTGCTGCCGACCGAACATTATAACGTCACGTTGAAACGAACGAGCGCCATGTTCCCCAGCCGAGTCGCCGACGACTTGTTCTGGCTGGGACGATCGATTGAGAAATCCGATCTGCTCGCGCGAATGATTCGTTCTCTGCTGACGCGTATCGAAATGTCGAATTTAACAATTTCCAATGAATCGCTGAGTCTGACGAGAGCCCTCGCGGTCATCGGAGCGATCGAGCCGGGGTTCGCGATCGGTGAGATGGCCCGAAGTCTTCCCAAACTTTCTGAAGCCATCGGTTCCATCACCTCCGATACCTCGCAGACAAACGGTCTCGCTCAAGCCGTCTCGGAAATCATGCGTCTGAGTTCGCTCGTCCGCGATTGGATCTCTCCCGAAACGTGGCAACAACTGCATCGAACCGGAACCGAATTTTTCAACCCCCTAGCGGAGTCGAGCGATCTCGGCACTCTGGCGGATACCTTTGACGATTTAATTCTGACACTTGCCTCAGTCATGGGATTGATCGACAACGGAATGATCCGCGGACCCGCCTGGCGGTTTCTCGATATCGGACGGCGGATCGAACGCGCTCGCACGACGGCTGTGTTCGTCCGCAGTATGATCGAATCGGGAAAGTTTCAGGATGTCGCCACGCTGAAAATGATTATCGAAATTAGCGACTGCCAGATGACCTATCGATCGCGATACCTCGACGATGTGCAGCAGAATGCCGTATTCGATTTGTGCGTGACCGATATCACAAATCCGCGTTCCATCGCTTCGCAGCTCAACCTCATCGCCGATCACGTCGATGCCTTGCCGAACCATACAAACGAAGCTCTCCGAAACACCGAGAAGCGACTCGCGATGGCGGCATTACACGCAGTAAGAATGCTGACCTCCGACGATCTCGGAGAAAAATCATCCCGCGGGCTGATCTCCATATTGTCTCAGGTGGAAGGATCGATGCGAGAACTCTCCAAAGTTCTGGAACAAAAGTATCTGCTCCATTCAGGAACACCTCGCCAACTGGTTGATACTGCTGGAGCGATCTCGTGAACTACGCAATTACACACACCACCTCCTATAGCGGATCGAAACCGGTTTCGGTCTGTCACAATCAGGCGTGGCTGCGTCCGCGAGACTTGCCGTTTCAGATTTGCGAATCTTTCTCGTTACAAATCTCACCGGAACCCTCGATTCAGTCGGATCGAACGGATCACTTCGGGAACTTTGTCAATTTTTTCTCGTTCAACCAGGGATATGAAAAACTCAAGGTTTCCTCGATCAGCAGTATCAGCCTGATTCCTCGCGGAAATTCGCTCCCTGCCGCTCCCCAGTGGGAACAAGTCCGAGATGAAGTGGCTTCGACTCGAAGTCCGGAAATGCTCGACCCCTACTTATTCACTTTCGGTTCTCCTCGCATACGAACGCATACGGAGTTCGCTGACTACGCTCGAATTTCCTTCCCACCGCAAAGGGATATTCTCTCCGCTGCGAAGGATTTGACCCTACGAGTGTTCCATGAATTCGAATTCGACAAGCGGGCAACCACAGTCACCACACCGGTCGAGGAGGTCTTTCGCCATCGAAAAGGCGTCTGTCAGGACTTTGCCCATTTGCAGATTGCTTTGCTTCGCTCATTGAAACTCCCTGCCCGATACGTCAGCGGTTACTTGCGAACGATCCCCCCACCGGGAAAACCGCGGCTGATCGGTTCAGATGCGACCCACGCGTGGCTCTCGCTCTATTGCGGAGCCGATCTGGGCTGGATTGATCTCGATCCCACTAACAATCTGATCCCCAACACCGACCACATTACGATTGCCTGGGGTCGCGATTACAGCGACGTCCCACCGCTTCGCGGTGTCTACATTGGAGGAGGCTCACACTCGCTCACAGTGGCCGTGGACGTCAAACTTGTCTAGAACACTTCGATAACACACGAGCACTGGCCGGTCTGCGGCGATGCTGGTTTCGAATCACAAAGCGATGACGGCGCAATCCAAAATCAATCGTTCACGGCTTTAAATCGGTGGCAGACTGCGATCAGTTTCGTGCGCTTCCGTCGCCATTGCTTCAAGCGGCAGGAATTGCATCTGATCCGGATGGAACGCGAAGACCTCTCCCGTTTCAAATTTGTAGACCCAGCCATGCAATTTCAGATCCCGTCTGCCGACCGCCGCGGCAACCGAAGGGTGCGTTCTGAGATTTTCGAGTTGAACCAGCACGTTTTCTTCGACGGTGAGCGTCAATCGTTTGTCCGGTTCGGTGAGGTGTTTGTAATTCTCTTCGACAATGCGACGAGTCGCTTCGGCGTGCTGAAGATACGCTTTGACGGCCGGCATCTTCGAGACACTATTGGGGTCGAGCAAGCCTGCCATCGCACCGCAATGCGAGTGTCCGCAGACGATAATGTCCTTCACTTTCAGTGCGGAGACGGCGTACTCGATGGTTGCCGCTTCCCCTCCGTGAACGATTCCGTAAGGTGGAATGATATTACCGGCAGTCCGCTGGATAAAAAGCTCTCCGGGCTTGGTCTGCGTCAGCCGATTGGGGTCGATCCGGGAATCGGAGCATGTGACGAACAGCGCCAGCGGCTTTTGGCCATCCACCAGAGTTTCGAACAACTTCTGATCTCGGCTGAATAAATCTCTCTGGAAACGGTGAATCCCATCAACGAGTTTTTGCATCGAATCGTTCCTGTCGAACAAAGTACTTTGCGAGTTCGCAATTGATTGCGGAGATCCTGCAAACAATTGCATCATTTTGCTGCATTCATTGTAGCCAATGTACGCAGGTGACGACAATTGAAAGTACGGAGTCCGATCCCGACCTGTATGAAATCAACAGGTCAGACAGATTGAACGTCAACTCAGCCGCGGACAGCTTCGGAATATCTGAAATAATCTTCCCGTGTAGCCATGAGGAATTCGGCTCGATGTTGTATACGTCCCGATCGAATCGCATACTACCGAAAAATCGCGAATCTCGGGCGACGACTTCGTAGTGCTCGTTGCGATTGTTCCTTGATAATCAGAATTGGACGACAGGGATAGGTTTTGTCTCACGCGCAGATTCCGCATCATCATAAATCGGGGAATGGATCGGTTGATCACGTTCGCGACGATCTTCGTGAAACGATCGAGCACGCCGCGCAGTTCCTGCCGTCGCAGGGACCGATCACCGTATTTGTGCATCACAACACGTTGCATGCCTTTGAATCGCTCGAGTTCGACGAGGGAGTTCAGGCGAGCGGGAAATTGTTCGGATGCCATGCCTATCTCCCGGAGGATGATTACCGGCGGATGCTCGAACGCGGACGCATGGCTGTTGTTGCGGCGGCGGCTCTGAACGGCATTGCCATCCTGCAAGCGTATTTCCTCATTTTTACCGGCAAACACCACTCCGCCTCCTTCTCGCTGCGGGCGAGACTCCCCGAACGGATCGCGGTGTTGATTCTCGCAACATTGATCATCGGCGGGGGAATCGCTCCCCAGTGGGGTGTGGCTTCCCGCTATCATGCAGCCACCGAACTGATCCGGCTTCGCGG
>DATKCB010000263.1:0-7254 GCA_035513495.1 Planctomycetaceae bacterium
GACGAAAGTCGGAGTTCGATACACGACGTCGGGAATCATCACGAGTCCGAAATCGAGGGGTCGATAACGGCGGGGGTTATCTTCGATTTCAGGTTTGGTTTTCTGGGCGACGTAATTTCCCGAAACGATCTGCTCGATGACCGGAGTAATTGCTTCGATCGGCATCGCATAGTTGATCCAGGTGTTGCTCTCGGTATTGCGCAGCTCTTTCCCGATCATCGCGACGATTTTGCCGTCGTACCGCGTGAGAATCCCACCCCCGGCACCCGGATTGTTGGTAATCGCATCGACGATGAACACCGGCCCGTCGTACGGAACCGAGAAGGCGCCGCGGCGCGCCGATAAACGAGTTTCCGCGGCGATCACACCGTGCAGAATCGACATCGGCTCGTCGCCGGTGGCGACCTTGAACATGTTGCTGTAAGCGAGGACTCGGGTACCCGCCCCGGCTTTGCCGGTATCGGCTTTGAGATCGAAGTAAGGAAGTTCGGCGACTGCGGCATCGATCTTGAGGACGGCCAGATCGAGCTGCGGCTCCGCCCCGAGGACACGCGCCGTCTCCCGCCGCCCGTTGGAGAGAATCACAGTCACTTCATCCCGGTCGAGTACGTGGCTCCAGACGGTTGCGATGTGACCCTGCGGAGTCACGATGAATCCCGTGCTGTAGTGATGCAGATTCTTAATCCCTCCCGCCCCGAAAATCTTGACCATGCGAGGCTGCACGAAATTGCTGACGGACTCCGCGTCCTGTCCCTGGAGGAGAGCGGGGCCGAGCGACCAGAATCCGATCGCGATCAGAAGTCCGAGTTTGGAGGAAAAGCTCTGCATCGTTTGATTCTTTCGCTCGAAGTGCGCGGCGAGTTTGAATGATACCGGAAATTCCACGAGGGCGTTATTCGGTTTTTGATTCCGGTGCGCCGGTCGGCTTGGATCCTTCCTCGGCTTTGAAGGTTTCGATGGTGAATGCGGCGACTTCCCGGCTTCCGTTGTGGACGATCAGTTGCGCTGGAAAATTCAGTCCCTGGAAATCGGACTGGGGTCCGAAACGGACTTCACATTCGTCGAGATCGTCGGAAAGTTGCGTATCGAATCCCACGAACTCTCCCGACGCGCGGCTGAAATACCAGCGGCCGTGGACGCCGGTCAATTCGCTCGTGAGGACGTCGGCGGGAGAGCCGCGACCGTCGAGCGGTTCGCTGCCGAGATAGGCGAACTCGGAGAACAGAAAACCGTGCTGCGTCAGAAACAGCCGCAGTTGGTGCAACGCCACCAGCAGTCCGCCGCTGCCGTCCGGAAGATTCTGCAGGGGACTGCCGTCAAAGGCTTGTGTGAACGCTTTTCCCTGCCAGGTCAACTCGGCTTTGTCCGCGGAGACCGTTGCGGTAAACGGCAGTCCGTTCGCATCTTTGCCGCCGAGTTGCCAGACGCCGTTCTTGCCGGAATAGTCGCCCCAGGAGGCCAGACCGTTCAGCACCCGCTCCTGTTGGAGGTTGTTGAAGTACAGATTGGCATATCCGTCTTTTTTGACCAGCATGTGCGCGTATTCGGCGGGTGGTTCGGGACCTTTCGGCTTGGGTGGCTGAGGCCGCTTGTCATTGGGGTCCGGTTTTTTCTGTCCGGGGACCAGTTCGGCCCGGCTATGCAATCCCCGCAATCTGACGAAAATTGTCACTTTCTCCTGATTGCGGCGGTATTCGAGCGGCAGCTTCCAGCCTTTGGGATAAATCCCGAGGATGTTTTTGTACTGGTTCACGCTGCGGATGGGTCGTCCCGCGAACGACACGACTTCGTCTCCTTCACGAAGTCCCCGACGATAAGCTTCCGATTCTTCGAGTATCGTTTCCACCTCGACGGCTCCGTCGTCGCGCGATCTCACTGTTGCTCCCAGGGTCGCATGATCGACGACTCGTCCGCTTTTCAGATGATCCAGAAAATTCATGATCTGATTGATCGAGATCGCGTAACCCGCCCCCGAATTGACGCGTCCTCGTTTCTCGAACGAACCGCGGCCGTTGATTCCGACCAGTTCACCGTCGTCGTTGAACAGCGGTCCGCCGGAGTTCCCGGGATTGATCGAACTGTCGGTCTGAATGCAGTCCGAATATTCGAGGAACGAAGAACCTGCGGGATACTGATAACGATGCACGCCGCTGACGATGCCGTACGTCACTGTCGGTTTAAAGTCGGTCGCGAGCAGAAACGGGTTGCCCATCGCGTAAACCCAGTCTCCCGCTTTGAGCCGATCGCTGTCTCCGATTTTTGCGTAGGGGAAATCGTCGCGTCCGAGGAGTTTGACCAGTGCGACGTCGCCGGTCGGGTCGATCCCAACGATCACGCCGTCGTACAGCTTCCCGTCGTTCAAACCGCACTTCATGAAGTCGCCCGCACCACTGGAGACGTGGAAGTTCGTCAGCGCATATCCGTCCGGCGAGATCAGCACGCCCGATCCTCCCCCTTGTCCGTTACTCGAAAAAATGGCGACGACCGAGGGAGAGACCGTCTCGACCACCTCGATCCGTTTCTGCTGTGCTTCGAGCACGCTGGGCTCGGCAGACAGAACCGGCCGATCGAGCGCGAAAATCGCCCACAGCGCGACAGACAACAAACCGGATTTCAACGGAGCTTCAGTCATCGTTCGCGGGCGTCCTTTTATTTGATCAGGCGGGCATCGGCGAGCGCCAGATGATCGGCGATATCGAGATCCTCTCCGAAGTCGACCAGAATCTCAAGGTCGCGCACTCCGGCCACATCGTAATCCAGCGGAAGCGGATCGGCTCCTCCTCTCACGTCACCGTCGAACAGAACGCGCGCGTCGGCCTTGATCGTGACCCGCACGTGTCCTTTTTGTCCGACCAGTTCGTCGATTCCCATGACGGCCTGAAACTGGCGAAATTCTCCTGCCAGGCGGTAACTCAACAGCGTTCGGGAGTGAATGCACAATCCCCGTTCGTACGACTTGCCGCCGACACGGATCGCTCCTCCGTCGAAATTCTGGTTGTTGCGAATCTTCCAGACGACATCGAAAAAGGGCGTGTAGTCTTCAGTCCGCGGCTTCATCTCGGATAAGTAAACCAGCCGGCCCGGTCGAAAATCGACGAGCCCGACTCCTGCGAACGTCCCCGCGATTGTGAGTCCGATCGGCGTCTCCGCCTCGAACTTTCCGTCGCGGTATGAGAACTTCGTCAGCGCGATGCGATCGCCGCCGGCATGAACCATTTCGCCGTACGGAGGGACGTCGGCGGGCGGGTCGCGATGATAGATGATTCCGAATACTTTCTCGCGGCTGACGGCAATTTCATCACCGTCGATCAGAAACAGAACCGATTTTTCGTCGATTCCTCCGACGATTCCATCGACGAAATCGAGCACGTTCTCTTTTTGAATCACCAGTAAATCCTTGCTGCTTTCGCGTTCGAGCAGTCGATTCCATTTTTCCGTCATCGACGCGTCCCCTTCGACGAATCGGACCGTGCGGACGCGATTCGACGGACCGCTCAACTCTCCCCAGGACTCGGCTTTCAGGCGAAAATTCTTACCGGTGACCTCAAGTTCGGTCACTTTGATCCGAGTCCCGTCCGTAAACTGAACTCCAAACCCCGTCGATTTGGGCACGATCCTCGCATCTTCCGGAACGGCCTCGATCTGCAGCGTCTCTTTGAGCGGAACCGCGACGGGCTGGCCCTCGACGCGAAGCGAAACGGTTTCGGAATCGCAAGCGATCAACTCACCGCGAATGGGAGTTCCCGAAAGCGGGGTGACATCGACGAGAAGCTCGGCAGCGAGCGAGGAGAGACCGCCGAACAGAAACACTAACGACAGCAGAAAATATTTCATCGCATCTCAAATTGTCAACGGAGGGTACACCTTCCATGTCGATCGATGGCGGCATCCTTGCCTGCCGGGCCAATAAAAAACAGCGGAAGACCGGTCCGGCTCCGCTGTCCCTCGATCTCACGCGAGGTCAAAGTCACCGTCGTTCACTCCGAGACGCCACGTCCGGCGGATTTGCGGAAGTAAGCTTCGATGGCACGGCGATAATTTTCCGGAAAATCACGTTTGAGCAGATTCTTGGCCTTGGCGACATTGGCATCGGGAAGCGCGCCCCACCCGGCTTGTTTATCGAGTTTCTTCTCGTCGACATTGCCGGGAGCGGTCGTCCCCTTGATGACGCTGTCCTGGGCACCGCCGCCGGGGTTATTGGTATTACCGCCGCTCCCCTGGCCGCTTCCCCCGCCGTTGTTCTGTTCCATTTTTTCGATGATGCTGTCGAGCAGGACAACGATTTCTTCTTCTTCTTTCTGGGTTTTCTGTCCTCCCCGTGCGAGTCCGAGCAGCCGTCCGACGTTCTTCATGCGGTGAGCCACTTCGCCCATCGATTCTTCTTCGAGCGAATTCAATTCGAACTCCATCAATTCGGCCACCATCGAATAGCGGGCGGGAACTTGTTCCGTTTCTTTGCGGAGTCTGGTCAGAGTGGCCAGGCCGTCCTCTTTCATCAGTAGTTCCGATTGGGCAACGGCCAGGTGAAACAGATGCGCGGGGGGATCGACCGATTGCGCCAGATCCACCTTGGCAAACGCGAGCAGCGCTTCGTCGTACATCTGTCGGCGCACCAGATAGACGCCATAGAACTGAGCCAGATTCGAGCGATAAAATTCGTTCTGCCGCGGACTCTCGAGGACTTCCGCCGAGGGAGGAGTCAGGGCATTGTCCGTCAGACGGCAGGATTCGATGAAGCGGGCCGAATCGGCGTCGGCGAGGCGAAACGTTTCGATCACCCGATCGAAGACCACGGCTGCCGGGAGTTTCAATTCGGGCGCGGCCCACAACTGACCGATCGGTTCGAGCACTGTCCGGTCGTCGATCTTCTGCTGAGCCACCCATTCCAGCGCCTGGGCTTTGACATCGTCGAATCGAGGAGTCGCGATCGTCTGCACTTCGGCAGCCGCAACGACGCTCGCCGTAGAAAGAAAGGCTGCGGTGGCGATGATCGGTAACGATTTCATCATTTCAGTTCTCCTCTTCTGATTCTCAAGCCGAGCACTCAGAACGTTATTTGTTTCGCCCCGTGGCGAGATCGTAGGCAGTTTTCTGGATTCGCGCCTGACGAGCCGCCAAATCCTGAAGCTGATCGACCACCTCGGGTTCGTCGGCCTGTTCTCCCCGGAAGTTTCGCGCGAGCAGTTTCGTGCGACCGTTGATTCGCTGCTGCAGAGACCGCAACATCTTCAATTCGGATAACCGATCGACCAGCGCGGGATCCTGTGGCTGGTTGTTTTCGTCTTTACTGTTTTCACGCTCTTCGTCGGACTTTTCCATTTCTTTTTGCAGGGCATCGATGACTTCGCTGAGCGCTTCGATAATGTCGCGTTCGACGGCTTGAGTCAGTTCGCCGGTTTGCGATTTTTCCAGCCAGCCCGCCACGATCAGCATGTCGGACCTCATCTGTTCGATCGCTTCAGGGAAGGCGACCGACGAGCCTTCCGCCTTGAGCAAATCGAGGGCCTTGACCGCTTCGAGGGCGATTTCATCCTCGACTTGTGCGAGCTCCCGTGCTCTCCCGTCGTGACGGCTCGTCCATTGTTCGCCCTTCGGCGTTTTATCGAGGATCACCGTCCCGTTGTAAACCATCGTTTGCAGCGAGAGCATTTTCGTAAATCGGGCTTCCAGGGCAGCCAGCAGCAACTCCCGCTCTTCTTCCCTGATCTGCCGCAGGATTTCCTCCAGTTTGGCTTTCGCTTCTTCGAGCTTCGCCAGGGCTTCGGATTGTTCCTTCGATGCCTGATCGCGATTTTTCTTTTTCAACTCCTCGATCGCGCGTTCCATGTTTTCGACGGCCTGGGCGATCTCGTTGCGACCGGGAGTTTTCTTGTTCTCGTCCTGTTCCTGTCCGGGCTGTTTCTCACTGCCGGGCTTGGATTCACCCGGTTTGCTCTCGCCGGGTTTGCCGCTCTGGGGCTGACCCTCTTTCGACTCTCCTGGTTTCGGTTCTCCCTCCTGGGGTTCACCTTCTTTTGATTCACCCTCTTTGGGTTCCCCCGCCTTCGGCTCACCCTCTTGAGACTCTCCCTCTTTTGGCTTTCCTGATTTGGATTCTCCGGGTTTGGGTTTTCCTTCCGAGTCTTTGGATTCGCCTTCTTTCGGTTCACCCTCTTTCGGTTCGCCTTCTTTGTTCTCGCCCTCTTCAGGTTCTCCTTCTTTGGCTTCGCCTTCCTTTGATTCACCCGGTTTGGCGTTCTCGTCGGAAGCGTTCTCGCTCGATGGCTTTCCACTCCGCTCGGAATCCTGATCGTCGATTTTGGTGACCAGTTTTTTTCCGGACTGTTCCGCGATTTCCTGCCGGTCGATGGCCCGTTCGGTCTCGTCGCCCCGCTCGTTGGCGGCGCGCGCGTCTTTCTGCTGCCCGATCGTCGTTTGGATGTCTTTCAGCAAATCCTTGATGCGTTCTTTTTCCTTGGCCAGCTCGGCGCGTCGTTCGCCGCTTTGCAGCAGCGTCAACAGTTCGGTCAGCGATTCGGCAACCTGTGCTTCCCGGTCGGCCGCATCTCCGAATTGTTCCTGCTTCAGGAGGTCAACGATCCGTTCCATCTGTCCCGAAATGCGGTCCTGTTTGATTTTTCCGATGGCTCGCACCAGCAGATCGGCCTGCTCGGGATCGGTTTTTCGCAAGTAACCTTCGATTTGTGCCAGCGTCCGCTCGAATCGTTTGAAACGCTGCGCGATCGCGTCCTGTTCGCTGAACAGCGGGGGAGTCTGTTCCTCTACCTGAGGGAGAGCCGGATCTGTCGCATCGGAGGGAACCGGAGCGTCCTGGGCTTCGGCGAAGAAAACGCCGAGCGTCAGCAAACAGGCCGCACCGAACAGCAAGACCACTTTCGATTTCATAAGTTCAACCCCTCACGTGGTTATCGGTAACCTCACCGAGGATCAGCCCATCAATTCTATCAGATCAATTGCAAAAGTGACCATGCGAATCTCGAAAATCGCGGATTCGAATGAACACTTTCTCTGTCTGTAAAGTCGCGGTCCGAAACGTTTTTCAACGAGTATTTGCCGAAAAGTTCAGGGCAATTCTGGTTTTGAACGTCAGGCCGCAAACACCCCACTCCGATTCGTGTCGACTGAAACCCCACGAATTGTCGCCTAAAGCGTGTATAGGAATTAACTTATAAAGATCCGCCGATCCCGGTTACAGACCTTTCAGTTTGTTTTTGAGTATGTTTTTCTTTTCTTCTTCGGTCTTCTCGCGAATTC
>DATKCB010000264.1:0-11409 GCA_035513495.1 Planctomycetaceae bacterium
CAAGGCAACTGACGGTCCAACAAAGATTCCGGCTGAACAAACTCCCCAATCGTCCGCGACACCCATCAAATTCAGAACGATTCGACTGATCAATGGAATGACCGATCGACCGCTCGCGGGGATCAAAATCCGTGTGAACGCCGCGGTTGCGGGGAAAGAGGAGCTTGAGTCGATGGAATTCGTCAGTGACGCACAGGGTCTCATACAAATTCCGGTTCACAATCAGTCTTCCCCTTCGAACGATCAAGCTCAGAAAAAAGCCGCCATGGTGATCGTGACGGATGGATGGTTTCACCGGGGGACCCACATGATTGTTATAAAAGGTGAAGCGACCGACGTTCCCGAAGAGCCGCAGGTCTACCAGCTCTGGCCAGGTCAGACAGTGACCGGCCGCTTGCTCTTTCCTGACAAGACACCCGCTGCCGGGGTACTCTTGAGTGTCGGAGTTTACATCAACAATCAAGAGTGGGGAAAACGGCTGGGGATGGATCTCGGCGTTAACTCGTTCGATCATGGCGATTGGCCCAACTGGTCGACTCGTGTGGTCACGAAGGACGATGGGACGTTTTCCGTGACTGTCCCGCCGGAAGACGCGCGGTGGTGGGTACGCGTCGGCACGACGGCCTTGGGATTTGGTGCGATCATCAATCCCGACGATCTCGATGATCGACAAACCGGTCGTGCTTTAAGAGAATGCATTCCGTTCGAAGCCCAGATCGGATGGCAGGCGAATCACGTGGCCGTCGTAACTAGTCCTCATCTCGGTCAGGAAGCGGGCGTGTTGAACTTCGGCGATCTGCAGTTGAAAGCGGGTGTTGAAGTAAGAGGTCGAGTGGTCGATGCTGAGGGAAACGGACTGGCGGGAGTTCACTTGACGACTCAAGGACTGCATGGTCCGCACTCCGGCCGGAGCACGCGCAGTCGAGAAAACGGCGAGTTCAATTTTCTTCCGATCGAACCGGGGAGTTTGACAATTCGTCCCGACGCTCGATTGCGGGCTGAGAACGGACAGGTCAGTTCTCGAGACGTTCAGGCGGTGTTCGTCGATCAGACATATCCCATCTTCAAGGGACTCGATTTGGTTGTGAAAGCAGTTCCGCACGTCGAGCTCGAATTCGACTGGATCGACCGACGGGCGGAAGAGGCTCCCGTCAGCTATTACGGTCGTTTCATCGTCAACGGATACTATCAGGTCGATGAATCGCAGCGCGTGTGGTGGCGGGGAGAAACCAATCTCGTCGAACGGGACGGACGCCAACTGCTCGTCGTCAAAGTCCCCCGAGATCTTCTCGATGCCAAACTGCATCTCTCGCAAGACCGTGTCGTGACAGCCAGCTACGTAGACGAGACAGGGAAAACATCAGGGCCGGGAGCGATCGAACTCGGCGATGTCACTCAACCGATCAAACGCACGATTTTCGGAGACGAACCGACGAAACAATAATCATAGTACCCCAAGCATCAAAGCCCTATCGGCACAAGCCGTTGGGGGAACGTCGAGCGAGGTACGATCGCGGATCGATTGCTGCGCGTTCCGTTTCGCGATGTTGTGATGTCGCAATGTTGTGAAACGCTGATTGACGTCGGGGCGGTTGTGGGGTGTTTGTTGTTCGCACCGCGCTCCCCCTATTGCTTGCGCAATTGGGCTTTACGGCACGCGATTACAGTTCGTACTCTTTGATTTTGCGATAGAGCGTTCGCTCGCCGATGCCGAGCAGTTTGGCGGCGTCTTCGCGTTTACCCTCGGTCAATTCGAGAGCCTTGCCGATGTAGTATTTTTCGACCTGATTCAGACTCTTCCCCACCAGGCTGTCGGCCCCCGGGATGCCTCCCTGGATCTCTTCCTCGGTCAGTTCTCCGGCCAGTTCGGCAACTTCGTCGGGGAGATCGTCTCCGTCCAGCAGTCCGTCGGTATCGAGCACCATCATCCGTTCGACGGCATTCCTCAACTGACGGATGTTTCCCGGCCACTGATACTGCAACAGGGCATGACGGGCGCGCCGCGAAAAACCCTGCACTTCCTTTCCGTAGCGATCGCTGAATTCTTTCACGAAGTGGCTGAGCAGGAGATCGATGTCTCCCTGCCGATCGCGGAGCGGCGGAAGTTCGATTCGCACGACACTCAACCGGTAATACAGATCTTCCCGAAATGCCTTATCTTGAACGAGTTGTTTGAGATTGGAGTTGGTGGCGGCGACGAGCCGGACGTTCACGCTGATTTCATCGTTCGAGCCGAGCCGCGTGATTTTACGTTCTTCCAGCACACGCAACAGCTTGACCTGGATGTCGAGCGGCATCTCGCCGACTTCGTCGAGGAACAGCGTCCCTCCGTTGGCGTGTTCGAATTTGCCGATGCGGTTGCCGATCGCTCCGGTGAACGCTCCCTGTTCGTGCCCGAACAGTTCGCTTTCCAGAATACTTTCGGGCAGCGCGGCAATGTTGAGCGGTACGAACGGTTTGTTTTTGCGAGGACTGTTCTGATGAATGGCCCGCGCGACGAGTTCCTTGCCGGTTCCGCTTTCTCCCTCAATCAGCACGGTGCTGTCGGTCGGGGCGACGTTTTTCAGTATTTCGATGACCCGCCGCATCTGGGGACTGCTGCCGACCACTCCTTCGAATCCGAACTTCTCGTCGAGACGGCGACTGAGTTCGGCGTTCCTGCGAATCAGGCGGACGCGAGAGGCCGCCTTTTCCACCGCCGAACGGAGTTCGCTGATATCGAGCGGCTTGGACAGATACGTATAGGCGCCATGCTGCATGGCGGTGACTGCGGAGTTGATCGATCCGTGACCGGTGACAACGATGACTTCCGCATCGGGAAGTTCTTCGCGGGCTTTTTGCAGAATGCCGAGTCCGTCGACTTCATCCATGATCATATCGGTCACGACGATGTCAAAGTTTTCGGATTCGATCAGCGAAACACCCAAGGCTCCGGATTTCGCCACCGTACACTCGCAACCCACCTTGCGCAGCGCATCGGCAACCGCCTGGGCATGCGCTTCGTCGTCATCGACAATCAGGACATCGATGGGAATGTCCTTCAGATCTTTTTTTTCCGGGTGATCGGACATCGAACTGAGTTGGGTAAGGCTGCGAAACAGGAGAGCATTCAACAACTGCCGAACTGGCAGAAACACGCCAGATCGGCAGGCTGCCACTTTAGCACTTACGTAACCCGAGAAACAGTCTTGAGAAAGCTCAAATTACAAGTTTCTGAGAGGAAGCAGTATCGTCATGCGAGTTCCCTGACCGGGTTCGCTTTCGCAGTGAATTTGTCCGCGATGTGCTTCGACGATTTTGCGAACGGTCGCGAGTCCCAGACCACTTCCGCCTTGTTTACGCGAAAAGAATGCCTCGAAAATTCGGTCGCGGGTTTTTTCATCCATGCCTTCCCCGTTATCGATAAATTCGAGCAGGACCCGATCGTCTTCCCGGCGCGTCTGGAGTTCAATCACTCCCCCCGCAGGCATGGCTTCGAGCGAATTTCGCCCGAGATTCATCAGCACCTGGCGCAAGAGTGAGCGGTCGACCTCAACATTCGGCAGGTCCGATCCGAGGTGGGGACTGATCTCGACTCTGTGCTCGTTGGCTTGGGTTCGATAGAAATCGATAAAACTGGTGACGATCTCGTTCAGGTCTGCCGGTTCGGCGTCGATTTGCCCAACGCGGGCGTATTGCAGAAAGTCGTTCAAGATTGCTTCGAGTTGTCCGCACTCCTGCTGGATCGTCGCAATCCGCTGGAGCAGTCTTCGGGACGCCGGAGTTCCTTCGTCCTCCACTTCTTCCGCGATCAACTCGAGGTTCATGCTGATCGTGGAGAGCGGATTTCGGATTTCGTGCGCCAACCCTCCGGCGAGGATCGAGATCTCTTCGAATTGTCTCTGCAGACGAGCGGTGTCGTTTTGAGGAGAAGGGATGGGCGAACTCATGGCCGCGCTCTCGATCCGGGGATATCCGACTCAAATCACGACCGAATATCCTCAATAAAAATCCCCCCTGAAAGTGAGGGGGGAGGAAAATTTCATTCCGGATTCACGCAGTGTCAATTGCGTGTCGGTCAGACGCGATTACTCTTCTTCATCCTGTCCGCCACCCGTTTCGTCACCGTTCGCGGCGGCTTCTTCCTGGAGCAACACTTTGCGCGAGAGTTTCACGCGGTTCTGATCGTCGACCGCAATCACCTTCACTTCCAGATACTCGCCCACCTTGCAGACGTCCGTCACTGATTTGACGAAGCCGTGAGAGAGTTCGGAAATGTGGCACAGGCCGTCTTTGCCGGGCGCGATCTCGATGAACGCACCGAAATCCTTGATCGAGGAGACCTTTCCGCGATAGACCCGTCCGACTTTGATTTCTTCGGTCAAAGCCTCAACGCGTGCGAGTGCCGCTTCCGCCGCCGCCGCGTTCACCGAAGAGACGATCACAGTTCCGTCTTCTTCGACGTCGATCTGGGCACCGGTGTCTTCCTGAATCGAACGAATGGTTTTTCCGCCGGGACCGATCAGCAAGCCGATCTTCTCGGGGTCGATTTTCGTGCGCAGGAGACGCGGTGCTTTGGGAGAGATTTCTTTGCGGGGGCGGGGAATCACGCTGAGCATCGTGCGCAGGAGTTCCTTCCGCGCTTCCCTGGCTTGTTCGAGGGTCGCACGGATGATGCCTTCGTTGATGCCGTCGATCTTCAAGTCGAGCTGGATCCCGGTCACGCCTTTGCCGGTTCCCGCGATCTTGAAGTCCATGTCGCCGAAGTGATCTTCGTCGCCCATGATGTCGGTCAGCAGCACGTATTTGTCGTTCGATTCCTTGACGATCCCGATCGAAATCCCGGCCACCGGCTGCGAAATCGGAACGCCCGCATCCATCAGAGCGAGTGTCGCGGAGCAGACCGAAGCCATCGAGCTGGAACCGTTCGATTCCAGAATGTCCGAAATCAGACGAATCGTGTAGGGAAACTTGTCGGTCGGCGGAAGCACCGAAGCGACGGATCGTTCGGCGAGCATTCCGTGTCCGATTTCCCGACGTCCGGGTCCTCGAATCGGCCGGACTTCTCCGACCGAAAATGAGGGGAAGTTGTAATCGAGCATGAACCGCTTGCCGTATTCTTCGAGCAGTCCGTCGACTTTCTGCTGATCGCGGGTGGTGCCGAGGACGCACGTAGCGAGCGACTGGGTTTCTCCGCGAGTGAAGACCGCCGAGGAGTGTACGCAGGGGAGCAAATCGACCTGGCAGGTGATCTGTCGCATGTCGGTCGGACCTCGACCATCCAGACGCTTCCCTTCGAAGACCAGTTCCCGGAAGATGACGGCTTCGAGATCGTGGAACGCCGCCGAAAACTGGCTGCGAGTCCAACCTTGTTCGGTTTCTACCGCATCGTTCGGGAAGAACTCACTGACAAGTTCCTGCTTGAGGTTCGAGACAGCATCGGCGCGGCCGTGTTTCTTACCCTGTTGTTTGGCGTCCTTCAGACGATCGTGAGCTTTTTCGGCGAGGGGTCGCGTGAACGGATTTTCGGCGACCTCGGGAAGCGGCAGCTTCTCGACATTCACTTTCGACGCTAACTCCTGCTGCAGCGAGCAGAGTTCCTGAATGTTCTGGTGAGCAAATACAATCGCATCGCCCATCTCCTGTTCGGGAAGCTGGTCGGCGAATCCTTCGATCATCAGAACCGATTCGGGGCTGCCCGCGACGATCAGGTCGAGCGTACTGGTTTTCATCTGTTCCGCGGTGGGAAACAGAATCAATTGACCATCGATCATTCCGACGCGAACCGCGGCGATGGGTCCCTGAAACGGCAGTGGAGAAATCCCCAGAGCCGCAGATGCACCGTTGATCGACAGTACGTCAGGATCATTGGCTCCGTCGTACGCGAGTACGTTGGACTGTATCTGGACTTCGTCGGTGTACCCCGAGGGGAACAGCGGACGAATCGGACGGTCCGTCAGGCGGCTCGTCAGAATTTCGCGCGTCGTGGGTCGGCCTTCCCGTTTGATAAATCCCCCCGGGAATTTACCACCGGCGGCAAACCGCTCGCGATAATCGCACGTGAGCGGAAAGAAATCGAGACCCGGCCGACCGGGGCCGCCTTGAGCGGCAACAAAGACAACTGTTTCACCATACTGGACGAGGACTGCACCGCTGGCCTGTTTCGCCAGTTCTCCGGTCGTCATTTTGAATGTTCGTCCGCCAATCTCCCGTTCGACTTGTACCTTCACTACACTTCCTGACTACAATACCTACTTCCAACAGACCTACGTCTCGGGAAGCTCCCCACAGGGATGACTACTTCCGGATCGACAGACGACCGAGGATGTTTTGATAACCCTCGGGATTCTTGCGTTTGAGATAATCGAGCAATTTCCGGCGGCGGGACACCATATTCAGCAATCCGCGGCGTCCAGCGTGATCTTTCTTGTTTGCCTTGAGATGTTCCGTCAACTGTTCGATGCGACGCGAAAGAATCGCAATCTGAACCTCGGGCGAACCGGTGTCCGATTCACTCCTTCGGTAGTCGTTGATCATCTCTGTTTTTTGCTCTTTTGTAATCGTCATCGTCAACCCTAAACCGTTCTCATCACACTACTTATGCGATGAATCAAAAATGGTCTCGAATCGCGGAACCACGGATTCCGCAAGCGGCTTTCTCTTCTCCAGAAAGCAATTTCCGACATTACTGTATCAATATGGGAGAAATATGCAATGGAACGCGAATTCTCCCGGGACGTGATCATAAAAATGGTTCCCTCCGCCAGATTCGTTCCCCTGCCTATCCCGTCAGCATTTTGATGAGGTTGCTGAAGTTGGTATAGACTCCCCAGACACCCGTCATCAGAAATCCGAGACAGGAAATTATAATCATGGCATCCCAGAGCTTGCTCGGTTTGAGGCGTTCGTCGGTCATCCGATACCGGAAATAGATCGCACCGAGGCCGATCATCGGCAACATCATCGCTTGCGCCATCCCGGAAACCAGCACGAGCGTCACCGGGTTTGCTCCCGTCATGTACATCGAGAAGCTCAAGAGCGGAATCAGCACTGAGAAGAATCGAATCGCGCGGTCGTGAGATTTCAGATTGCCTTTTGCGATCACTCCGAACACTTCGCAGCCGTCCGTGTACATTCGGGCGTTGCCGGCGTTGGCGATGAGAAATGTCGAGTAAAGCACCGCGATCGCACCCCCCAGAAACAGCCAGCCGGCGTACGCTCCAAAGACCGGCACGTAGGCCGAAGCCAGAGTGCTGACCATCCGCATGCCGTCCGGGTCGCGTCCCTCGTTGAACAATACCGCAACCCCCATCACATAAAATGCGATCGTCGCCACCGTGTAAATCACCATGGAAAACAGAGCGTCGTAGAGCATCACTCTCATCCAGCCTTTCGCCCGTTTGGACCAGGCTTGATCGTCGGACCGCTTACCGGTCCACTTGGCGTATCCTTTCTCGAGACACCAGTAAGGATAAGTGATCAGCTCCGTCGCTCCGACTCCGATGATTCCAAACGCGGCTAATGCTGTGACGAGCGGATTGACCTCGCCGGGAACCCGCTCGGGTAATTGCGCCGAGAGTCCGTGCAGAAACTGGTCGAGCGAGATGCTCCATTGTTCGGTGAATTGCAGCGAAACGACGTTTCCGATCGTGATGAAAGTGAATGCGACAACGAGGACGGTCGAAACGTTTTGCAGCATGTTGTAGCGGCCGAACCAGAGCAGCGCGATCGTGATCGCCGTCGCGATTCCGGCCCAGAATTTGTCGTCTATGGTCTCCGGTTCGACCCAGGTCGCGATCAGCGTTTTCGCCTCGTCGACGGCTGCTTTGGCTTGCTCCAATTCCGCGGGTGACGCCTCCGGACTTTTCTCCAGCGTTTTCAATTCCGCCGTCCGATTGAGATGAACGACGATCGCCGACATCGCAGTGATTCCGCGATGCTCGTCGGCATCGACGTCGGCCAGTTGTGCGGAGAGAATCGCGTGTCCGCGCAGGACGCGTTCCCGCTGCGCTTCATTCATTGCGAGCAGGATTTTTAACGTCTCGTCTGCGGTTTCTTCCTGCGCTCGTGCTGCAAGCAGTTGCCGATTGACCTCGTTCAGGCTCAATTGCAACTTCGCGCGGGCGGCGATGAGTTCTTCCGAGGGAGACGAGAGCACTCCGGGTAAATGGGGATTCTGCTGCTGTATTTCGGAGACACGACTGTAGGCGGCCGTCAGTTCATTCAACTGTTGCTCATCGGACACTCGATTCAGCAGTTCGGTGGTATTCGTCTGGTTCGAGAGGAGCCAATCGATTTCGTGCGGTTTGCGAGAGTTGTCGGAGAGCAGCGACCCCGCCTCCTCCAGCAGTTGGAAATCCCATTCCGACAACAGATACTTCCCCCGCGCGTAGTAACGTGTGAGTTCCGCGTTGGAAGGAATCTGTACGGCCCTGCGATAATCGCCGTTGACTGGTACTGAAATCGCCAGCGCCTGTCCGACCCCTCCGACGATGCCTCCCAGTTGTCCGATCGTGCAGAGCATCATGAACAGCCAGAACCAGACAATCCAATTGACTTTCGCCCGGGGACCGGGCACGCGGTTGAGCGCGATCAGCGTGGTTTCCCCGTGCGTGATCGCGTAGCGGCCGAGTTCGATCTGCACGAACACTTTGATCAGGCAGCCGAGCACAATCAGCCAGAGCAGCGTGATTCCCGCCTGAGCGCCGGTTTTGGTCGTGGCGATCAGTTCACCCGAGCCGACGATGCTTCCCGCGATGATTAACCCCGGCCCCAATCGTTTCAGGATTCCGAAGAAATCGGTAGGCGCATCGATCGTTTCGTTGCGTGGCGGTTCGGTCTCTGGCTGCTCGTCGGCGGGCGACGAGGTGGAATCGAGCGACATAAGATTTCCCGGGCAAGAAATGCTGTTTCGTAACGGATGCGTCAGAGTGGATGTTGTTGCGACTTTACAGGTGCGTTTGCGGTCAATCAAGCAGCGAATTCGAGGGAGGGACGTTTTTCAGTCGATTATTACGGTTTTGACTTTCAAGGGATTTTCCTCCACCATCAATCTCATCCGAAGGTCTGCTTCCGGCATTGAACGATATTCCCCCAACTCTTTTTCCTGTCTTTTTCCTGACGAGACTGACGATGTCCGAACCCGAACGTACCGAATCGACCGCAGACGAGACTTCGCAGAAACCGATTCCAGAGAAAGCGAAACGCCGACTCCTGAAATGGATCCTGTTGTGCGGACTCGCGCTCATCGGCGGTGCGTTGTTCTACATCAACTTCTGGTTGTACCATCCGATCGGACACGGTCCCGCCGGTCCGGCGGTGGCACGCGAATCGTTCGATGACGTATGGACCGAGCGGCCTGTCGTTCTGCTCGGATTCGGCGACAGTATCGCCGCCGGATTCGGTGCGTCTCCCGGACATTCGTTCTTCAGCATGCTGGCCGAGAATCCCGCCGACGACTGGCCCGATGTGCGCGGCTTGTCGCTTTCAACCGTGATCCCGAATCTGACAGAAAACAACGTGGCACTTTCGGGATCGACAAGTATCGAACACGAAGACGTTCTGCTTGATCGCATTCCAGACTACGATAGAGAGACGTTCGGAGTCGTGGTGGCAACGATCGGCGGAAACGACGTGATCCATATGTACGGTCGCACGCCGCCCCGCGAAGGGGCGATGTACGGGGCCACGCTCGAACAGGCGAAACCCTGGGTCGAGAATTACGAACAGCGGCTCAATAGAATCCTCGACGCGATCGCACAGAAGTTTCCGGGGGGATATCACATCTTTCTGGCAAACATCTACGACCCCACCGACGGGATCGGCGACACGTTCAACGCCGGTCTGCCCGCGTGGCCCGAAGGATTGGATGTTCTGAAAGCCTATAACGATGTCATCGAGCGAACCTGTGAATCACGCGACGACGCGACGCTGATCGATATCCACAGCGAGTTCATGGGACACGGAATCCACTCCCGGCAGTTCTGGCGATCGTTTTATCACAGCGACGATCCCGGTTACTGGTACTACGACAATCTCGAAGACCCCAACGATCGCGGTTACGATGCGATTCGCAGGTTGTGTCTCAACGAGATGAGCCGAGTCCTGCCGGAAAAACTGAGCGCGCACAAAGCTCTGGTTCCCGTGCCGGAATGAAGCGGTTCGACCGTCGGTTCAGGCGGGCCATTCTGCATTGCACGAAGCACAGCGGAAGCCAACCAGAGTGGCCGTGCCCGGGATCGGCATTCCGTTGCGATTGAAGGTGCCGTCGTTGAGTTCGAGCAGTTCCACGATCGGGTGTCCGCAATCGATGCACTGGCGATT
The DNA here is from genome assembly GCA_035513495.1 of Planctomycetaceae bacterium. GTDB lineage: Bacteria > Planctomycetota > Planctomycetia > Planctomycetales > Planctomycetaceae > DATKCB01. The sequence continues at coordinate 10,303 of DATKCB010000264.1, forward strand.
GTCGCGAATCGTTTGAGCGCGGATCAGCACATCGATCATCGAATCGCCACCGACGGGGATTCGGCAGGATGTGCGAGAGGAGGAAAATCGTGTGTCTTCGGTTTCCTGGGAAAACGGCAGAACGACTTCGTCCGGCGAATACAGCTTCAGTCGGCTCATCCTTGAGCTCCTTTACTCTGAAACAAACTCTGAATTGTTGAACAACTTTTGATGAAGTTCCGGCTCCTATTCCCTGGAGCGGGAAAGATCGATTATCGAGAATGACACCCGACAATCAGACAGGTTGCTACTTTGATACCGCGTCTGTTCTCGAATGACAAGCTGTGTTTCCTGGAAATTCGGCGGCATAGTCACATTTACAATTCGACTGCGAGAAATAGGGAGTCTAGGATAAATGCGACTGTTCGAAAAAATAGGAAAACAAGCGGAGAACGGAACGTCAGATTCCCAATCTGCGGCCACGAGCCACGCTGGGCATCCGTGGTTCTCGTCAGTTTCAAACAGCGATCGCTGGCGTGAGGAATTTTAAATTATCGCGCAGAGGCGCAGGGGCGCAGAGAAAAGAGGCATGAGTTTATGGCGGTTCTCCTCTGCGTCACCGCGACACTGCGCGAGAAGAGATTTTTCAGGAAGTGTGTGGATCAACGGCTCCTGGGTTCCTGTTTTCTTGATTCATTCACTCGGATCAAAAATGGAGGAGGGATGACGAACCACGGGTTCCGCGGATGGGCACGGTTTTTTTGCTCAGGACAAACGAGCTGCGAAGGTTGAGGAATCTTTCGATGGAATCTCTGACTGTTCGAATCGAAATTCTTTATCCGTGAAATCCGAGTCATCCGTGGTTGGCTTCCTTTTCAACCCGCCCCTGCGGTCCATGACTGCTTTTCGGAAATCTTCCGACTTTTCTCCTGGAACCGTCACGAAATGTTGCGCACTGGCGACAAACCTCCCGGCTCCTGCGTCGGGGAGGGTGTTGTCAAATTGATACAGATTTTCAAAGAACAGGGGGTATTTTGTTTCACGTTCGGCCGAAGTTGACAAATTTTAGGATGTCAAGTTGTCAACTTGTCAAGTTCAGAAAACCTCGATGAAAATGGTCAAAAATGG